>CAKZJN010000116.1 GCA_936943465.1 uncultured Rhodoferax sp. | reverse complement strand
GTCACTCCCGGATAGCTGTGAGAAATCTCCTGTGCAAAAACATGCACGTCATTCCCTGCGGCTAACTGCTCAACGATGGCAATGGCGTAGCGTTCGGCACCACCGCCATTCGATACAAAAAAACGACTCAGTACAGCAATCCGCATATTGTGATCTTCAGCCGGCCTAAACGATCAAAGCAACACAATGTCGTACTGCTCTTGCGCCATCGCCGCCTCACTCTGAAGCGAAACGGGCTTTCCGATGAACTCACTCAGTCCCGCCAAGTGCTGACTTTCTTCATCCAAAAACAGCTCGATCACTTTGGGCGATGCCACTACCCGAAACTCGCGCGGATTGAATTGGCGTGCCTCGCGCAGAATCTCCCGAAGAATGTCGTAGGCCACGCTGCGCGGTGTTTTGACAATGCCCTTGCCCTCGCAAACCGGGCAAGGCTCGCACAACATATGGGCCAATGATTCGCGCGTGCGCTTGCGCGTCATTTCCACCAAGCCCAGTTGTGAAAAGCCGCCGGCCGTGGTTTTCACGCGGTCACGCGCCAACTGCTTTCGGAACTCGGCCAGCACGGCCTCCCGGTGGTCTTCACGCGCCATGTCGATGAAATCGACAATGATGATGCCGCCCAGATTGCGGAGGCGCAGTTGCCGCGCGATCGCCTGTGTCGCCTCTAGATTGGTCTTGAAGATGGTGTCGTCGAAATTGCGCGCACCGACATAGCCGCCGGTGTTGACGTCGACCGTGGTCAGCGCCTCGGTCTGGTCCACGATCAAATAGCCACCGGACTTCAAATCCACCCGGCGTGCCATGGCTTTGGCGATTTCCTCGTCGATGGAATACAAATCGAAAATCGGACGCTCGCCTTTGTAGAGTTGCAGCTTTTCAACCGCCATGGGCATAAATTCAGCGCCAAAGGCCTTTAGCGCATCAAATTGCTCTCGGGAATCCACCCGAATGGTTTGCGTCCCTTCACTCACCAAATCGCGCAATACCCGCTGAAGCAGGCTCAGGTCCTGGTGCAGGATGCTTTGCGCCGGAAGTCGCACCGATGCGTCCTTGATGCGTGCCCACGCCTTGCGGAGGTAGCGAATGTCTTCCGCCAGCTCCGGGTCAGTGGCGTCTTCGCCATTGGTGCGCAGAATGAAGCCGCCACCCTCGCCGCCTGCCAGCGCCAACATCCGGGCGCGCAACTCTTCGCGTTGCGCCAGCGGGATCTTTTGCGACACCCCAATGTGGTCGTCCTGCGGCAGAAAAACCAGCAAGCGCCCTGCAATGCTGATCTGGGTGGACAGCCGGGCACCTTTGGTACCAATCGGGTCCTTGATGACCTGCACCATCAGGGACTGGCCTTCAAAAACCTGCTTCTCAATCGGTATCAATGCCGCGGCGGTGCGCGCAGCGCTCACCGTTTCGCCCTCTTGCGGCGGATGCCAGACGTCGGCCACATGCAGAAAAGCAGCGCGCTCCAGCCCAATGTCAATAAATGCCGATTGCATGCCGGGCAACACCCGGACCACCTTGCCCAGATAGACGTTGCCCACCAGACCGCGCTCCAGCGTGCGTTCCACGTGCAGTTCCTGCACCGCACCATTTTCGACAATAGCCACGCGCGTTTCCTGCGGCGCCCAGTTGATCAGGATGTCCTGCTGTGTTGGCATCAGGCGAGTCTTTTGAGTAGTTGAGCGGTCTCGAACAATGGCAGTCCCATGATGCCAGTGTAGCTGCCACTGATGCGTGCGATGTACTCTGCCGCCAGCCCTTGCACCGCATAGGCACCGGCCTTGCCCATCGGCTCGCCCGACTCCACATAAGCCTGGATTTCCGCTGCGGACATTTCGGCAAAAGTAACCCGCGATTCGCTGCAACTCTGAACCCGCTGCCCGGACCAGCCCACAGCAACGGAGGTCAACACGCGGTGGGTTTTGCCCGATAGTGCGCGCAGCATCCGCACGGCGTCTTTTGCATCCGCAGGCTTACCCAGAATGGTCCGGCCCAATGCCACCGTGGTGTCCGAGCAGAGTACGGGAGCGGGTGCAAGCCCTCGTCGTTCCAACCGCTCTAACGCAGCCTGCAATTTCAGGTCGGTGACCCTCTGCACATAGGTCTTGGGCGCCTCACCGGGCAGCACATCTTCCAGCGCTTCGGCATCTTCTTCAGGACCCGGCAGCAACAAAGTATGTTGAATACCTAACTGCGTCAGCAACTGGCTACGGCGTGGGCTTTGGGAAGCCAGGTAGATCATGGAAAAACGCGTCACGTCCGGCTTACTCCCTATGGTACGGGTGGTTGGCGTTGACCGACCAGGCCCGATACAACTGCTCGATCAGCAGCACACGGGCAAAGGCATGGGGGAGAGTCAGGTCGGAAAGCCGGATGCGCTCATGTGCCGCCTGCTTGAAGGCGGGGTCCAGCCCATCGGGTCCACCAATCACCAAGGCCACATCACCACCACCCAACTGCCAGTCCTTTAGGCGTCCGGCGAGTGCCAAGGTGGTGAGGTTACTGCCGCGTTCGTCCAGCACCACAATCCGCGTGCCTTTTGGGATTGCTGCTTCAATGCGCGCACGCTCGGCGGCATACAAGGTTTCCAGCGTCTTGGAGCCACGCGGCTCGGTCTTGACCGCCTTCAGTTCAACTTTGATTTCATGCGGGAAGCGCTTGGCGTAATCGTCCCAGGCGGTCTGCGCCCAGTCGGGCACGCGCAAGCCAACCGCGACGATCAGCAGCTTCACGACAAGGCTCAGGCTTTGCGCGGCGCGGTCTTCTTGGCAGGAGCCTTCTTGGCCGCCACAGTCTTGGCCGCGCTCTTGGCAGCCGTCTTTACAGGCGCCTTGACGACCACCGTTTTGGCCACGGTTTTCACCGCAGGCGACTTGGCTGCTGCCTTTTTGGCTGCGGGTCCGGTACCCGTCGCCGTCTTGCGTGCCGGCGCCTTCTTGGCGGCAGCGGCCTCATTCTTCTTGACCTGCGCCTTGGATGGGAAAGCCTCGGCAACGCCCTTCTTGGCGGCGTTGGAGCGCTTCAGTGTGGCCGGAGCCTTTTCCTTGGCTGCTGGGGCGGCGGCCTTGGCGGCGACCGCCGGCTTGGCAGCACCCAATTTCAGGCGCACAGGCTTTTCACCCCAGAGTTCTTCCAGGTGGTAGTACTGACGGAAGTTGGGTTGCATGATGTGCACCACGGCCTGCGTGCAGTCGACGATGATCCACTCGCCATTGCCCTCACCCTCAATACGCGGCTTGGGGAAACCGGCCTCGCGCACAGCGTCGCGGACGCTGGCAGCCAGTGCTTTGGTCTGTCGGTTGGAAGTGCCCGATGCGATGATCACCCGCTCAAACAAAGCAGACAAATGCTCGGTGTCAAACACCACAATGTCCTGCGCTTTGACGTCTTCCAGACCGTCCACAATGGCGCGCTGGAGCTTTTGGGTGTCTTTCTTGGCAACGGTAGAAGTAGTCATCAGGCAGTTTGGTAAAGATGGTGTTGGTCAATATAACGCGCAACGGATTCAAAAACCAGAGGCGCAACGCTTTCCCCCCGCGCAGCTTTGTCGCGGATGTCGGTGGCACTCGTTGGACTTGGTGGCAGATGCAGGGGCTGAAAAACAGCGTCCTGCAAGGCAATTTCGCTGGCGGCGGGGCCGCTGGCAGCGTTTGAATCAGAGCGTGAAGCTACACATATTGTAGCAGCGCGCCCCACGTCCGACGCCCTGTGCCAGGTGTGCAGCGCCCGCGCCTGGTCTTCGCCCATGACCAGGAACAGGCGGGCTTCCGGATACAAGGCCCGCAATTCGGCCAGCGTATCGACGGTGTAGGTCGGTCCGTTGCGCAGAGTTTCCCTGTCGTCAATCATTGCCTTTTGCAGACCTTCAAACGCCAGTTGACACATGGCTAAGCGGTGCCGCGCTTCGGTCAAAGGGCGCTGTTTATGCCAGGCATGGCCGGTCGGCACGATGTGCAGCACGTCCAGTTGCAACTGCTCAATGGCCACCTGCGCAAGTGCCATGTGCGTGCGGTGCGGCGGGTCAAACGCCCCGCCATATAGGCCCACGCGCAATGGCTTTTCGCTCACACCCAGTCCCGGCGCACCAGGAAGTTTTTGTAGAGCGCGTCTTCTGCCGAACCTGCTTCCGGCACCGTCTGGTATGACCAGGTCGCATGCGGCGGCATGGACAGCAGAATGGACTCGGTACGCCCGCCGGACTGCAATCCAAAGTGGGTACCACGGTCCCAGACCAGGTTGAACTCCACATAACGCCCGCGCCGGTACAACTGAAAGGCTCGTTCGCGTTCGCCATAGGCCATGGCTTTGCGTCGCTCCACGATCGGCAGGTAGGCGGTCAAAAATCCATCGCCCACCGCCTGCAGCATCTCAAAGCTGCGGGCTTGGCCGAGTTCGGAAAAGTCATCAAAAAACACCCCTCCCACACCGCGCGGTTCATTGCGGTGCTTGAGGAAAAAGTACTCATCGCACCAGGTTTTGAAGCGCGGGTACTTCTCGGAACCAAAGGGGTCCAGGGCGTCCTTGCAGACCTGGTGAAAGTGCTTTGCATCTTCCTCAAAACCGTAATACGGGGTCAGGTCCATGCCCCCGCCAAACCAGCAGGCCTCGGTGCCTTCTTTGGTCTTGGCGGCAATCATGCGCACGTTCATGTGGACCGTGGGCACATAGGGATTGCGCGGGTGAAAGACCAGCGATACACCCATCGCCTCAAACGGTGCCCCCGCCAGTTCCGGCCGGTGCTGGGTGGCGCTGGGCGGGAGCTTGGGTCCGCGCACATGCGAAAAACCGCAACCGGCCCGCTCAAACACCGGGCCGCCTTCCAGAATCTTGGTAATGCCGTTTCCCTGCAATAGCTCACCGGGTTCCTTTTCCCAGGGGTCCACCAAAAACTGGCCGCCATCGACTGCGGCAATGGCATCGGTAATGCGGGCCTGCAATCCCACCAGGTAGTCGCGTACGCGGGCGGAAGAAAATTCTGTTGAGTTTGAAGTGTTCATTTGGAAATCAATTGAATGGGCGCAGCCTGCGCCGGATTTTTGCCTACGGCACCCTGTAGTGCCCGGGCGATGCGTTGCATGTCTTCGTTGACTTGACCGGTTAAATGCAGGAACTCGGTCACCCGAACCGTCTTTTGCGGGAAATTGACACAGCAAATTCCAAGCGGAACTTGCGCACCCAACGCCACTTGATAAAAGCCGCTGCGCCAGCCTGGAAGCCACTTGCGGGTGCCTTCCGGGGCCAATGCCAGCCAAAAGAAACTGTCCGCCTGCTTGCTTTCCACCAACCGGCGTGCCATCGCCCCCACCGCACCCTGATTGACATGGCGCTCCACCGGAACACCGCCCACCCAACGCATCCAGCGACCCAACACGGGAAGCTTAAATAACGAATCTTTGCCCCAGAACTTGACCGGCAAACCAATCGCCCATTTGGCCAGAATCAGAATGAAAAAGTCCCAATTGCTGGTGTGCGGGTAAACAATCAAAACGCCTTGTCGGGCGGGAATGCCGTCAAAGTGAATGGTCCAGCCCAGCCGTGTGAAGAGCCAATGCGCCAGTGCACTGCCTTGCACACGCACCGGCTGCAGCTTGGATGCTTCATCTGCCACGCAAGGACTTCCCATCGGCACGCTTTGGGTTATCAACCCTTCAGTGCCCGAAAACCAATGTCGGTTCGGTACTGCATGCCATCAAAGCGAATGCCATTGATGACCTCATAGGCCCGTCCCTGTGCCTGACGTACGCTGTCCGACAAGGCGGTGACACACAGCACACGGCCTCCCGATGTGCGCAACACACCGTCCTTCAACTCGGTACCCGCATGAAACACGGCGCAGTCATCCTCCTGTGCGCCAATGCCGGAGATGCTGTCACCCTTGCGCGGATTGAGCGGATAGCCATGGGCGGCCAGCACCACGCCCAGCGCCACGCGGCGGTCCCACTGCAGTTCCACTTCATCGAGCTTGCCGTGCGGCCCCGGTTCGGTAGCTGCCCACAGCACGTCGACCAAATCGGTCTTCAGCCGCATCATGATGGGCTGCGTTTCGGGGTCGCCCATGCGGCAGTTGAATTCGAGCGTTTTCGGATGCCCCTGGGCATCGATCATCAAGCCGGCATACAGAAAACCGGTAAACGGAATGCCGTCTTTTTCCATGCCCCGGATGGTGGGCAAAATCACCTCGCGCATGGCGCGGGCATGTACATCGGGTGTCACCACCGGTGCCGGCGAATAGGCTCCCATGCCGCCGGTGTTGGGGCCCTGGTCGGCGTCCTGCAGCCGCTTGTGGTCCTGGCTGGTGGCCAGCGCCAAAACGTTCTTGCCATCGCACAGCACGATGAAACTGGCTTCTTCGCCTTCCAGAAATTCCTCAATCACCACGCGCGCGCCACCTTCGTTGTGCGCCACGCCCAGCGTGTTGTCCACCAGCATGAAGTCCACCGCCTCATGCGCCTCCTGCTCGGTCATGGCAACCACGACGCCTTTGCCAGCGGCCAAGCCGTCGGCCTTCACCACAATCGGCGCGCCCAGTTTGCTCACGTAGGCATGCGCGGCCGCCGGGTCCGAGAAGGTTTCGTAAGCCGCCGTCGGAATACCGTGCCGGCGCATAAAGGCCTTGGAAAACGCCTTGGAGCTTTCCAGTTGGGCGGCCGCCTTGGTCGGGCCGAAGATGCGCATACCGTGCGCGCGGAATTCGTCCACCACACCGGCAGCCAGCGGGCCTTCGGGGCCCACCACGGTCATGGCAATCTTGTTGTCGTGCGCCCATTGGCGCAATTGCACGATGTCGGTAATCGGCAGGTTTTGCAGGCGCGCATCGGTGGCCGTGCCACCATTGCCTGGAGCCACGTAAACCATTTGCACCTTGGGCGACTGCGCCAGCTTCCAGGCCAGCGCATGTTCCCGGCCACCACCGCCCACTACGAGAATTTTCATAAAGGCCTTTACAGAGCGGCGTTGTGATAGAGGTCCTGCGTGTCGTCCAGATCTTCCAG
>CAKZJN010000115.1 GCA_936943465.1 uncultured Rhodoferax sp. | reverse complement strand
CTGGAAGTGCAGCAGCAGCTCGGCGACGGCATCGTCCGTACCATTGCTCTGGGTTCCTCCGACGGCCTGCGCCGCGGTCTGGTGGTGTTCAACACCGGTGCCCAAATTACGGTGCCCGTGGGTAAAGCCACTCTGGGTCGCATCATGGACGTGCTGGGTACGCCCATTGACGAACGTGGTCCGGTTGACCTCGCTCAAACTGCTTCGATCCACCGTAAGGCCCCCGCTTACGATGAACTCAGCCCCTCGCAAGAGCTGCTGGAAACCGGCATCAAGGTGATTGACCTGGTTTGCCCGTTCGCCAAGGGCGGTAAGGTCGGTCTGTTCGGTGGTGCCGGTGTGGGCAAGACCGTGAACATGATGGAACTGATCAACAACATCGCCAAGGCGCACAGCGGTCTGTCCGTGTTCGCCGGTGTGGGTGAGCGTACCCGTGAAGGAAATGACTTCTATCACGAAATGGCTGACTCCGGCGTTGTGAACCTGGAAAAGCTGGAAGACTCCAAAGTGTCCATGGTTTACGGTCAGATGAATGAGCCCCCGGGCAACCGTCTGCGCGTGGCCTTGACCGGTCTGACCATTGCTGAATCCTTCCGTGACGAAGGCAAGGACGTGCTGTTCTTCGTGGACAACATTTACCGTTACACATTGGCCGGTACCGAAGTGTCCGCTTTGTTGGGTCGTATGCCTTCCGCCGTGGGTTATCAGCCTACACTGGCCGAAGAAATGGGCCGTCTGCAAGAGCGTATTACCTCTACCAAGGTTGGCTCCATCACTTCCATCCAGGCCGTTTACGTGCCTGCCGATGACTTGACCGACCCGTCTCCTGCGACCACCTTCGCTCACTTGGACTCCACCGTGGTGCTGTCCCGTGACATCGCTTCGCTGGGTATCTACCCCGCTGTGGACCCGCTGGACTCCACCAGCCGTCAGCTCGATCCGCTGGTGGTGGGTGCTGACCACTACGAAACCGCACGTGCTGTGCAAGGTACGCTGCAGCGTTACCGCGAACTGCGCGACATTATTGCGATTATGGGTATGGACGACTTGGCTCCTGAAGACAAGCTGGCCGTGGCCCGTGCCCGTAAGATTCAGCGTTTCCTGAGCCAGCCTTTCCACGTTGCTGAAGTGTTTACCGGCAGCCCTGGCAAGTACGTGTCTCTGGCCGAAACCATCCGTGGTTTCAAGATGATTGTGAACGGCGAGTGCGACCACCTGCCCGAGCAAGCCTTCTACATGGTCGGTACCATCGACGAAGCCTTCGAAAAAGCCAAAAAGGTCTAAGCCATGAACACCATCCACGTTGATGTGGTCAGTGCAGAAGAGTCCATCTTCTCCGGTGAAGCGCGCTTCGTCGCGTTGCCCGGCGAGGCTGGCGAGTTGGGGATTTTTCCCCGCCACACTCCGCTGATCACGCGCATCAAGCCTGGCTCGGTGCGCATTGAAAAGGCCGATGGCTCTGAAGAGTTTGTCTTCGTTGCCGGTGGCATTCTGGAAGTCCAACCGAACTGCGTGACCGTGTTGTCTGACACAGCTATTCGCGGTAAGGATCTGGATGACGAGAAGGCCAACGCTGCCAAAGCGGCAGCCGAAGAAGCCATCAAGAACGCCAAGAGCGAAATTGATCTGGCCAAGGCGACGTCTGAGTTGGCCGTTATGGTTGCCCAGATTTCTGCCCTTCGCAAATACCGCCAGAAAAAGTAAGCTGCTTCTAGCCAAAAACAAAACCGCCTTCGGGCGGTTTTGTTTTTTGGAGCAAGCAAACTCTTCAGCGAAAATCTGCCCCATGGCTAGAACACGATCAAAACCCGAGGCCGCATCCATGGGGGCTACCTCTAAGGATGTAGAGGCCAGTTTCTACGAAGGCTTGCGAGCCGGAGATCTGGACAAGGTCATGGCCTGCTGGGCTGATGAGGACGACATTGTCTGTATCCATCCGGGTGGGCCCCGTCTGATTGGGGCCAGCAACATACGCGCATCCTTTGCAGCGCTGTTTGCCAACGCGGGAACCATACCGGTTGACGTCGAGAGCCTTCACCAAGTGGATGCGGTGGCCAGCAGCGTTCACCACGTATTGGAGCGTGCAGAGGTGCGGACCCAGCAAGGGCCGGTGCATGCCCATGTGCTGGCAACCAACGTTTACTACAAAACCCCGCAAGGCTGGCGAATGGTCGTGCACCATGCGAGTCCGCCTATCCCGGGGCAAGCGCCTGAAGTGGCCCACGTACCTAAAGTGCTGCATTGAACGCCGCTCGTCCCGCCATAGACGTTCGCGGTTTGCCATACAAGGCACCGCTCTGGCTACCCGGAGGGCACTTGCAAACCATCTGGCCGGCACTGCATGGGAGACGCGCTCTTAAGGGCCAGCACCGGTATCAACGCGAACGCTGGCAAACGCCGGACCAGGATTTCATCGATGTGGACTGGTTAAAGGCTACCGAACCGGACACGGCATCAAATGCGGACAAAAGACCGCTGATGGTGCTGTTTCATGGCTTGGAGGGGAACTCACACAGCCATTACGCCTTGGCCTTTGCCAACCATGCGCATCGCCGCGGCTGGGACTACGCGGTTCCCCACTTTCGTGGCTGCAGTGGGGAAATCAACTGGGCGCCGCGCGCCTACCATTCCGGGGACTACCACGAGGTGGACTGGATACTTCAGAACTTGCGAAGAGTACACGCAGGCCCCATACACGCAGTCGGGGTGTCCCTAGGGGGCAACGCCTTGTTGCGATGGGCTGAGGAAGCAGGAGAGGCTGCTTGCCGCAGCGTAACAAGCGTTAGTGCCATCTGTGCCCCGATTGACTTGGCTGCGGGCGGCTGGGCACTTGGACGCGGCTTCAACCGACTGGTGTATACACCGATGTTTTTGAACACCATGAAGCCCAAGGCGATGCAGAAACTGCGTCAACATCCGGGCTTGTTTAGTGCGGATGCACTCAAGAAGGTCCGCACCATTTACGAATTTGACAATGTGTTCACTGCACCTTTGCACGGATTTCGGAACACCGACGACTACTGGGCGCGCGCATCCGCCAAGCCACTGCTGCAGTCCATTCGTGTGCCAACGCTTCTGATCCATGCACGCAATGACCCGTTCGTACCCGCTTCGAGTCTGCCGGAACAGCACGATGTCAGCGGCCATGTCACACTTTGGCAGCCCCAAGAAGGTGGCCACGTGGGCTTTGCATCGGGGCTACCGCCCGGCCACTTGCGTTGCCTGCCGGACCGGGTTGGACAGTGGATGCGCGAACTGAATGCATAAGTAGGAGAGAACGTGGACGACATCGTGAAGCAGGCCATGCTGAAGTGGCCCAATGTGCCGCACTGCTACGGCTGGTTAGGGCTTGATGCGCGAGGAAACTGGTACATGCGCGACGACCGGGCCCAGAATGCGGGAGCCTTTGCCAGCAAAGCACCCGGAGCCAAGGGCAGTCTGCTTCAGCACGCGAAGCTGATTGACTTCATTCAACGCAACTACGCAAGTGACGAGCTAGGGCAGTGGTATTTTCAAAACGGGCCCCAAAGGGTCTATGTCGAATTGGAGGCCACACCCTGGATCTGGCGCATCTCACCCCAGAACACCATCGCAAACCATTGCGGACAAGGGGCCCAATGGCGCAAGAGTCTGGTGGATGAAAACGGCTGGTTGTACCTGGAGACGGACCTGGGATTTGGATTGGTCCACACCCAGGACGTCACCAATGCGGCAGACGCCATTGAAAAGGGTGCGTGGTCGGTTGAAGAGGCAGCGCGAGAAAGCTTCCAGACGCAGTACGGCTATGTATCCAGTCCCCAAACCCTTGCGCAAACAAAAAAGCCGGCTTGATAACCGGCTTTTGGAAAGTGCACCGAGCGCTTACTTTGACGCCTTGGCTCCGTCGGCAGCAGGAGCCTTTGGCTCTTCAAATTTAGCGCCACCGGCGTTGGCCATGTACACCACGCCACGGGCAACTTCCAGATCGGACAAATCACCGCCGCCCTGGGCGCCCATGTTGCCCTTGCCACGCAATGCAGAGTTCACGAGAGACTCAAGTCCGGTTTTGATTCGAGGGCCCCATGCACCGGCATCGCCAAACTTGGGAGAGCCAGCAGCGCCACTCTGGTGACAAGCCGAACACTGGGCCTTGAAAACCTGTTCGCCTGTGCGCGGTTCACGGCTTCCGCCCTGAAATTCCACAAGACCGACTTTCTGAATACGGCCCGCAACAGCGCGTTCAGCGTCACTGGTGTCTGTCGACAACCGGCTTCCCGAAGTCACAAAAGAAACCAGGCTAACAATGATCACTAACGGAATGACAAAGGCAAGGCCTACCGTCAACACCAACTGCTTGCGCTTTTGGCCTGCATCACCAGACGCCGCACCGTGTTCATTTGCGTAGCTCATATTTTCCTCAAGTGTCGATAGCCGTATAAAGAGCGGCCGATTATAGCGGCCGTCCCTTCGAATACACCTACAATGCGGGCTCGAAGATGCGGCTGTAGCTCAGTGGATAGAGTATTGGCCTCCGAAGCCAAGGGTCGTGGGTTCGATCCCCGCCAGCCGCACCATCAAAGTGTCAACCGCTGAGTCGGTGCTCACATGATCAAGAAATCCCGGTAGTGACCAATAGTCCAAAAGTAGGTTGAACCGAAAAGGACCAATCTAAGAGGTACGCAGCCGTGTTTTCCATGGCCCACCCCTGGCCCATTGTTGGCGTTTGGAATTTTTCATGGAGCCTGCGGCTGCGGCTCTGTGTTTCGGGGCCTCTGGAGCCAGTTAGGGCACGTCCTTGGATAACGCTGTTTTCACCTCCATAGATCCCATCTCTGAACCGCTGCAGTTTCTGCAGAATCTTTACCAAGCGGCCGTGCGCCGTGCGTTGCCGTTGCACAGCATGGGCGAATTCCTACCAGCACCGCCCAAGGGGCGCACCGTGGTGGTGGGTGCCGGCAAGGCGGCTGGTGCCATGGCGCATGCGCTGGAGCAACTGTGGCCGCAGGACGCGCCGCTGTCGGGTCTGGTGGTGACGCGCTATGGGCACACTCCACCGCGCCCCGAAGGCTTGAAGCAACGCATCGAGATTCTGGAATCCTCGCACCCGGTACCGGACGCCGCGGGCCTGCAAGCGGCCGAGCGCATCATCGCGTTTCCACAAGGGCTGACCGAAGACGATCTGGTGTTGTGCCTGATTTCGGGGGGCGGTTCGGCCTTGTTGACGCTGCCGGCCGAGGGCATGACCTTGGCAGACAAGCAGCGCGTCAACCAGGCCCTGCTGGATTGCGGCGCCAGCATTGGCGAGATGAACTGTGTGCGCAAGCACCTCTCGCGCATCAAGGGCGGGCGCCTGGCCGCAGCCTGTGCGCCTGCGCGCATGGTCACGCTGCTGATCAGCGACGTGCCAGGTGACGAGGCCAGCGTGATTGCCAGCGGGCCCACCGTGCCGGACGAAACGACCTGCGCCGATGCGCTGGCGATTCTGGCGCGCTACCAGATTGAAATCCCGGCAGAGGCCCAGGCGCAACTGGAAAGCGGTGCGCTGGAAACCCGAAAGCCCGGCGACGTCGCATTTGCCCGCAGCAGCGTGCACCTGATTGCCACGCCGCAACAGTCACTCGATGCCGCTGCCGAAGCCGCACGCGCTGCCGGCATGGCCGCGTACATTTTGAGCGACGAGATTGAAGGCGAGTCGCGCGAGGTCGGCAAGGTGCATGCCGCGCTGGCACGCGCCGTGGCCCTCAAAGGCCAGCCGTTTCAAAAGCCCTGTGTGATTTTGAGTGGCGGTGAAACCACCGTCACCATTCGTCCGCGCTTGCCCGGTGCGGCCAAGGGGCGCGGCGGTCGCGCTGGTGAGTTCTGCATGGGACTGGCACAAGCCCTACAAGGCCAGCCGGGCGTCTGGGCGTTGGCAGCGGACACCGATGGCATTGACGGAGTGGAAGACAACGCCGGTGCTTTTGTCACGCCCCACACGCTAACGCAGTCGCTGGCAAAGGGCATGAAGCTGAGCGACTACATGGACCGCAACGATGCCTATGGGTTCTTCGAAGCCCTGGACGCCCTGTTTGTCACCGGCCCGACACACACCAACGTCAACGACTTCCGCGCGCTGCTGGTTCTTTAACGTTGCGATTGGCTTGGTTGGGGATTCGTTCTCCGCGCTTCTAAGCTGCTGGCTACATGGCAGTGGCGTGTGCCTATGGCTACGTGGACGCCGGGGGCCAACCGTTTCTAGCCAGGCTTTCGTTGTCCCACGCCTTGTTCCCAGTTACCTCTTCACCGACCCAGTCGGGCAGGGTGACCTGAACCGTTTCGGCAACCATCTCCACCTCGACCGAGTAAAGCCCATCCAGCGCGCCGTGGTACTGGTCCACTTCAAACGTGTGCCCGTTTTGCGCAATGAAAAAGCGCGTCTTTTCCAGTGCGTAGGCGCCGGGTTGCCGAGCCATTGCGATGGCATCGGCTACCGGTATTTCATATTCCCATTCGGGACGGCTCATGGCGTTGATGGGTTGCCCCTTGAGCGTCAGCCACGCCCTATCACCTGCAACCCTGACGCGCAACAAAACGGCACCCTTGGCCAAATAGGCTTGAAGAAAGTGGCTTCCCGTTAACCCTTCCAGAACATCGGTAGATTTCAGTTTGAACTTGCGTTCGATTTCCATGGCCATGCTTAAGTCCTCCTAAGCGCGCCGCACCGAGCGTACGGCGCAAGTTGTTGCATTGGTTTGGGCATTGACCGTTCGGCATGCGGCCCAATTGCGTGGATTGTCATGAGGGGATTATCTTGCTGTGCTTGTCATCAAATCTTCATGGGGCTGCCATGAATGATTCATGCGCGCTTTGGACAATTTCCGGCATGAACAGTCCCATCGAACACAGCATCCTCACGCGCGACGCGGCAGTCGCTTCGGGCTCCGGCATCGCGGTCCCTCACACCAAGCCCCAGCCCGCTGCCATTGAGGTGACCTGGGCCAAGCACCTCGACGAAGTGCGCGCCGCGCAA
>CAKZJN010000114.1 GCA_936943465.1 uncultured Rhodoferax sp. | reverse complement strand
ACCACCGAGAAGCCTCGGCCGGCTTCACCGGCTGAGGCGGCCTGAATGGCGGCATTCAACGCCAGCACGTTGGTTTGTTCGGTAATGTCTGAAATCAGCTCGGTAATTTCACCGATCTCCTGTGAAGATTCACCCAGGCGCTTGATGCGCTTGGCGGTATCCTGAATCTGGTCGCGAATCGCATTCATACCGCCGATGGTGTTTTGCACCGCCAGAAAGCCCGACTCGGCCGCCATCAGCGACTGGCGCGCGACGCGGGCCGACTCTTGCGCCTGCACCGACACGTTGTTGATGCGACCGGCCATTTCCAGCACGCTCTGGCCGGTTTCGCGAATCTCATGCAGTTGTTCTTTGGATGCTGCCAGCAGTTCGGTGGACGTGGCATCCACGTCCGAGGTGGTTTGTGCCACCTGCGCCGCCGTTTTTTGTACGTTGGCAACCAGCGAACGCAGTTCTTCCACGGTGTAGTTCACCGAGTCGGCAATCGCGCCGGTAATGTCCTCGGTCACGGTGGCCTCGTGCGTCAAATCCCCTTCGGCCACGGTTTGCAACTCGTTCATCAACCGCAAAATGGCGGCCTGATTGGCATCGTTGACCCGCTTGGCATCCTGTTCTTGTTGTTCGGCCTTCAGTCGCTGCGAATCGGCCGACACCTGACGCCGCCGGCTTTCCTGCAATTGCACAAAGGACAGGCCTGCTGCCGACAACAGCGCCAGCGAGGCAGAAGCCACCATGATCAGGGTGGCCAGCAGCCCAATGCCGGTCTCACCCGACAGCTTGGATTGCACGGTTTCCAGACTGCGACGCAAGGGCTCGCTGTCGGCCACGATGGCGAGCTGCGCCTGACGGGCGGCACCCATGGCAGGCACGTGCTCCAGCAGACTGCCACCCTGGGCGCGCATGTCCTCAAAATTTTTCAGCATCTGCTCCAGCGCATCGCGCGTGGCGGAATCGCGGGCGCTGTTCAGCAGACCCTGCGCAAGGTCCTTGAAGCTGGCGAGGTCCTTGTTGAGGGCGGCGCCCGCATCGGCCGTGATGGCGTCGGCAATCAGAAAGTCACTGGACAGCTTGCTGATGCGTTGGGTCAGCATGTTCAGTTGACCGGCGGCCGCCACCTCCGCAGCCGGAGCTCCCTGTTGCACCTTGAGGCTGGAAACGGTCTGTGCCGACTCCTGCAACTTGCCGGCCAGCCCGCTGATCTTGCGCACAGCCGCACCGAGGCTGGCCAAGTGCTTTTGCTGCGCCAGGATCGCACGGGCATTTTTCTCGGTTTTTTCCACGAGGGGCGCAATGATCGCCATTTCCGGCCCCACGTCATCTCCGTCAATATTGCTCGCAGTTCTCGCCAGAATGTCGGCGCTCTCCGCCACGTCGGCCAGCGCCTGTGCGTTGCCCGCCATGGCCAGCGTCGCCGACTTGGCCAGTCTTTGCGACTGCGTGAGCGACTGGGCTGTCACACCAAGTTGCCGGGCCGATCGGCCGGACTGATTGAGTTCGAACACCGTGACCCCGGCCAGTAGCAAGAGCGATGCGCCAAGGCCGATTCCAATCAGACGCTGGTGCTGTTCCACCGAACGCTGGCCCAGAAAGGGCAAGGTGATCAGGTCCCGTCCGTCCGCACTCTTGGATGCCGGCGCCGTTGCAACCGGGGGAACTGACGCTGCCGCCGACTTGATTTGCATTGCCGAGGTAGGCACCGCCAGCGTTTCCGACGCATTGCCTGCCATGCTCTCGTCCGGCATGGCCAAGCTCAGGCGGGAGTCCAGATCCTCTTCCTGAATCTTCGGGGAAAACAGTTTTTTGATGGGATCAAGTAACGACATGTTGGACACCTGAAAAACACTAAGCCCCGATGCTCAAGAACGGGGCGAACCGGGCCAGAGCGCGCAGGTTGATTTCCTGCCAGCGCCCACCCTCTGAATCAACAAAACACGAACCATAAAACGCCAGTGCATCGGCCCCGGGCGCTTCGCTGCTGGCAAAGGCATCGGCCCCCCGCAATCCGCTCAGGCCATCCACGCGCAGTGCGCAATTCACTTCCAGGTGCGCATTCAGTGTCACCACGCTGGCGTCTTGCGGCGGTGCGCCCACCCGCCGGGGGCCACCACTGGCCGCAATGAATTCGGACAGGTCCACCACGCCCAACAGGTTGCCGCGCACATTCAGCACGCCTTTGAACCAGGGCTTGGAATAGGGCACGACCTGCACCGGCGACAGGGGCATGATTTCGCCGGCTTGTCCCAGTGGCAGCAAGTAGTTGGCGCCGCCGGAGCGAACCGCCAGCCAGGTTACGGACATGCCCTCGCTTTGCGCCGTCTGCAAGCGTTTGGCCAGTCGTGCCTGAAGTTCTCGGAGTGCTTCGCGGTTGGCCATGTGCGCGGATTACCCCAGTGCCTTGATCTTGGCGAATAGCTCGCCCGAATCGACCGGCTTGGTGATGTAGTCACGCGCGCCCTGGCGCATGCCCCAGACGCGGTCGGTTTCCAGGCTCTTGCTGGTGCACATGATGATGGGAATGCTGGTGAACTCCGGCGTGCGCGAGATCGAACGGGTGAGCTGAAAACCGTTCTGGCCCGGCATCACCACATCCATCAGGATCAGGTCGGGTTTTTCTTCAGCCAAGCGGGCAAAGGCCTCGGTGGCATTTTCAGCGGATCGCACTTTGTATCCGTTGCGCTGCAACAGATCGGTCATGAACATCGTCTCGGTCTTGGAATCATCGACGATCAGAACACTTTGAATGGCCATCAGTCTGCCCCTTGCGTCACGGTGCCGAATTGCTGCACAGCCAACAGCAATTGCTCTTTGGAAAAAGGTTTTGTGAGGTAGTCCTGCGCACCGGCCATGCGCCCGCGCGCCTTGTCAAACACACCGTCTTTACTGGACAGCATGACCACCGGAACGCTGGAGAATTTGGCGTTGCGCTTGATGATGGCGCAGGTCTGGTAACCGTCGAGGCGCGGCATCAGGATGTCGCAAAAAATCAGGTTGGGCTGGTAGTCATTGACCTTGGCCAAGGCATCAAAGCCATCTTCGGCCAGCAGCACTTCGTGGCCGCCCTGCTTGAGGAATATTTCGGCACTGCGCCGGATGGTGTTGCTATCGTCCACCACCAGCACTTTCAAACCTGAATCTTGGGTACTCACAAGGCCTCACTCCTCTCCTGCTCGAACGCACCAGCCGGCGTTTTTGCCGGGGCCGGTGCGCACCGCTAAATTTGGACCATTTCGAAGTCTTCTTTGCGGGCGGCGCATTCGGGGCACACCCAGTTCATGGGCACATCCGCCCACGCGGTTCCGGGTGCTATTCCATGATCCGGAGCCCCCGCGGCTTCGTCATAAATCCAACCGCAAATCAGACACATCCACGTTTTGGTATCAGTCACAGCTTATAGGGCCTTCGAATAGAATGCAACGATTGTATAGAGGCAATAGACCCCCCAAAACCTATTGCGCTCACACTGCGTGCCATTCTGCCTGATGGCATTAACAAGGACAGGCTACACCATGACCGGATCCCCCATTCCCGACCCCGAACCAGGCGAGCGCGATGACGGCCCAGCCGCCTGCGTGATGGTCTTCAATGCCAACGACCCGAGCGGTGCTGCCGGCATCACCGCCGACCTGATGACGATTGCCTCGGTGGGCGCCCACGCGCTGCCGGTGATGACGGGGGCCTATGTACGCGACACCGCTGAGGTACACGACCACTTTGCCCTCGACGATGAAGCCGTCACCGAGCAGGCCCGCGCGATTCTGGAAGACGTGCCGGTTCAGGCGATCAAGGTCGGCTTTGTTGGCAGCCCGGAGAACCTGAGTGCCATCGCTGAACTGGCCTCCGACTACGCTGAAGTCCCGTTGCTGACCTACATGCCCGACCTCTCCTGGTGGCGTGAAGACCAGATTGACTCCTACCAGGACGCCTGCAGTGAACTGCTGTTGCCACAGACCACGGTGTTGGTCGGAAACCACAGTACCTTGTCGCGCTGGCTCTTGCCCGACTGGAGCGCCGAACGCGGGCCTTCCGCACGCGACATTGCCCGCGCCGCCAACGAGTTCGGTGTGGCCTACACGCTGGTCACCGGCATCCCCCTGCCCGACCAGTTCATTGAGAACAGCCTGTGCTCGCCCACGGCGACCCTGTGCAGCCACAAGTTTGAGCGGTTTGAAGCCGTGTTTACCGGCGCGGGCGAAACCCTGTCGGCCGCGGTGACCGCGCTGATTGCCAGCGAAACCGAGTTAACCGAGGCGGTGGCCGAAGGCTTGAGCTACCTGGACCGATGCCTGGACAGCGGCTTTCGCCCCGGCATGGGCAATGTCATTCCCGACCGCCTGTTCTGGGCACAACCCGAAGACGACGATGAAGAAGAGGCGCAAGAATCCAGCTTCGAGATTGCGCCCAACGACACCCGCCATTAATTTGATTTGCTATTGATTCAACCGCTATGACCGACCTGAACCAGACTCTCTTTGACCGCGCCCGCCAAGTGATTCCCGGCGGCGTGAACTCACCCGTGCGTGCCTTCAAGGCCGTGGGCGGAACACCCCGTTTTGTGAAGCGTGCGCAAGGCGCCTATTTTTGGGATGCCAACGACAAGCAATACATCGACTTCATTGGTTCCTGGGGCCCGATGATTCTGGGCCACGGTCACCCGGCCGTGCTGGAAGCCGTACAA
>CAKZJN010000113.1 GCA_936943465.1 uncultured Rhodoferax sp. | reverse complement strand
GAGGGCGACATCATCGTCAACACCGTGTCGCCCACCGGCTACCCCATGCGCATGCTGAAAAGCACGCCCGCCATTGGCTCCGGCATCCGCCCCAATTGCGAAGCCTATGGTTACCTGCTCGACGGCAACGGCAGTTGCTCGTACATCGTGGCCTACAACGAGCAGATCGCCCAGCACCCGGATGGCAAGAACATCTCGGTCACCGACAAGACTTGCCTGTGCACCCACATGCGCAACTACAACTGCTGGACCTGCGGCAGCACCACCAACCGGCTGAAAGACACCACGCACCTGTTGCCTGACGGCAGCTACATGGAGCTGTCTGCCGAGCACATCTTCCGTGACTACCAGTTCAGTGTGGACAACCAGATTGCACTGCCGGAAATGCCCGAGGCGGCAAAGGCCTGAAGAGCTTCAGGACAAGCAAAATGAAGGGGCCTTAGGGCCCCTTCTTCGTTATACGGTCCAAGTCTACCGACCGGCTGCGCGCTCCAGCAAAGCGGTCATGGTCGCATCCTTGCGTTGCCAGATGTCGTCCAGCCAGCGATGAAACGACTTGCGCAGGACGCGGTCGTTCTCGTAGTCGCCGGTGCAAAACTCCACGGGAATTTCCACCTGCTGCACCTGCAGCATGACACGCGGCGCCTGGCCACACAGGTATTGCCAAAAGGTCGGGATGCCGTCCGGGTAGGCAATGGTGGCATCCACTAACGAATGAAACTGCGCGCCCATCGCATTCAAAGCCATGGCCATGGCGCCGGCCTTGGGTTTGAGCAAGTGCTGGTACGGTGAGGCTTGGGTGGCGTGCTTCTCCGCCGTAAAGCGGGTGCCTTCCACAAAGTTCATGACCGACGTCGGCACCTTGGCGAATTTTGCGCAGGCCTTGCGGGCGCTGTCCCGGTCGTCATTGCGCAAATTGGGATTTTTGCGCAGTGCCTGCCGAGAGTGACGCTTCATGAACGGGAAATCGAGTGCCCACCAGGCTAGGCCAATGACCGGCACATAAATCAGTTCGGCCTTCAAAAAGAATTTCAAAACCGGAATGCGCCCGTTGAGCGCGTCTTGCAAAACAAAAATATCCACCCAGGACTGGTGGTTGCAGTTCACCAGATACCAATCGTTGTAGCGCAGGCTCTCTACGCCTTCCACCGTCCAGTCGGTGCGATAGGCAAAGCGCATCCAGAGGCTGTTGCAGCGCGTCCATGCCGAGGCAATTGCATTGATCAGAGGGTCCAGAAACGCCAGGACCGCCTGAAAAGGCAACACCGCCTTGCACAAGGCCAAAACGAACAACAACAGACACCACACCAGGGTGTTCACGGCCAGCACCAAAAACGACAATGCGCCACGCACAAAAGGTGGCAAGAAACCCAACATGGATTGGTCCAATCAAAACAAACAAACGCGCCTTTGCAGAGCGTCAAGTTTGAATTGTCGCAAAGATTGCTCCAAGGGGAACTTAGCCCCCAAAAGAGGCGCGTAAACCGCCTGCAAAAACCACTCGCGCGCCCTTGTTAACTGACGCAAATCAAAGACTGAATTGAAATTTGCCCCGAACCGCCCGAATGCAATAGCATTGATTCCACCGAATAGACAACCCGAGGCAGGACCTGGCCGTTTGGCTGCGCTTAGGCGTCCGGTTGTATGTTCTTAACCTCAGTAGGTTGCCATGAACTCTCTCCTCCAGCGCTGGTCCCAAATTGGCTTGCAGTTGAAACTGCAAATTCTCATTCAAGGGCTCATGCTCGTCATCTTGCTGCTGGCCCAGTACTGGATTTCCGCACAATTCGAGCACCGTTCACTGCGGGCTGCAGAAGAGCGCGTTATCACCGTAGCGGATGGTGTCATCAACGCCCTGAATACGCTGATGTCTGCCCGGGTGGATGACCACGACGTCATTGACGATCCGAAGGTTCGCGAACTTTTCATCACCAAAATGGGCGACTCCGATGGGCTGAAAGAACTGCGCGTGATTCGCGGCAAAGGGGTCATCGACGAATTTGGGCCGGGTCTTCCCAACCAGAAACCAGTCGATGACATGGACCGCGAAGTGTTGGCAAACGGCAAAACACTGTTCCGGACCGAAAGCGGCAAGCAAGGCGAAGAAACACTGCGTGCCGTGCTGCCCTACATCGCCACGAAAAATTTCCGCGGCTCCAAATGCCTGGAATGCCATGGCGTCGACGAAGGCGCGGTGCTGGGTGCCATCAGCATCGTGTCCGACATCCAAGCCGACAAAGAGAGCATCCGCCGCATCAACCTGTGGCTCTGGCTGGGTCAGGGAGCGGTACAGGTTGCGCTGTTTTTTGTGATCGGATGGATTGTTAAGCGCCAGCTTAGCGAGCTTGGCGCCGAACCGGCCCAGGCAACCCAACTAGCCCAGCGGGTTGCACAAGGCGACTTGCGAACGCCCATCCAAGTCAAGGCCAAGGACACGAGCAGCATGATGGCGCAGTTGGGTGTGATGCAAAACAGCCTGGCCAACATCGTGGCGCGCGTACGCAACGGCTCGGAAGGCGTGGCAGTTGCAAGCCAGGAAATCGCAGAAGGCAACCACGACCTCTCTGACCGTACCGAACAACAGGCCGCCGCACTGGAGCAAACCGCCTCGTCCATGGAAGAACTCGGTTCCACCGTTCGCCAGAATGCGGACTCGGCCCGCGAAGCCAGCCAATTGGCCATGAGCGCGACCCAGGTGGCCGAACGTGGCGGCGAGGTGGTCGGCCAGGTGGTCTCCACCATGCGCGGCATTAACGACTCCTCGCACCAGATATCGGCCATCATCAGCGTTATTGACGGCATTGCGTTCCAAACCAATATCTTGGCTCTGAACGCGGCCGTTGAAGCGGCGCGCGCGGGGGAACAGGGACGCGGCTTTGCGGTGGTGGCCACGGAGGTGCGCTCACTGGCCGGACGCAGTGCGACCGCTGCCAAGGAAATCAAGGACCTGATTCAAACCAGCCTGAACAAAGTGGAGCAAGGCACGGAGCTGGTTGATCGCGCCGGAGCCACCATGACCGAAGTGGTGAACTCCATCAAACGGGTTTCCGACATCATGGCGTCCATTACGACCGCCAGCAACGAGCAAGCCAATGGAGTCGCTCAGGTTGGCCAGGCTATTTCACAAATGGACCAGGCAACCCAGCAAAATGCCGCCTTGGTGGAAGAAATGGCGGCCGCGGCCAGCAGTCTGAATAATCTGGCACAGGAACTGGTGCAAACCGTCGCGGTCTTCAAGTTGGCTAGCGATTCCAGGGCGCACTAAGAAACTACTGCGGTTGGCGCAGCCCCTCAACGGTGGCCTGGGCGTGCTTTAGCCAGCCGCCGCTTTTCCAGCGCCACCAGACCATGGCGGCACGCAGACATTCGTCGCCCGCGTAGGCAAGCCATATGCCTGGCAGACCGAAGGTGCGCCCCAACAAATAAGAGCCCAGGCCCAGCATCAACAATTGCGAGACGACGCCACTTTGGAGCGGAAAGTGGATGTCGCCACTTGCGCGCAACGCACCCGGTATCACCAAGTTGAACACCCTGCCCAGTTCCAGCAGCACCGAAATCCACAACAAAGTCTGCGCAACATGGATGATGGCCGGATCCCGCGTGAAGCCGCGCATAAGCCAGGGCGAAGCAATGGCAACCAAAATTGCCAGCCCCCCGGACGCTAGCAAGCCATTGCGAACCCCTTTGCGCACAATCAGGTCGGCCTCGCGAAAGTTACCTGCCCCGACCAAGCGCCCCACCATGATTTCACACGCCCAGCCGATCGACATGCTGATCAGCAAAACATATTTGAGCGTCTGCAAAGTGTAGGAATGGGTTGCCAAAGCGGCAACGCCCAGACGGGCCGTTGCCGACACAGAGACCATGAAAGCTATCCGGTAAACCAACTCAAAAGCCGCCCCCGGAATCCCGATCCGCAACACCGGCAGCACAGCGCTTCGCGGCACCAGCCACCAGTCTTGCTGACGGGGTGCCAGATTCATGCGTCGCTGCCACATCAACAGGTGCAAGGCCAATCCGATGCAGCGGCTGATAAACCAGGCAACCGCATAGCCATTGAGGTCCCAGCCAGCCCAATCCCCCACGCCCCGCATGAATAGCCATGCCAGCAATAAGTGGCTTCCATGCATAGCCACCATGATCAACAGCGACTCGCGCGCCAGCAGGTGGGCTCGCAGCACGGCCGCCATGCACAGGTTGTAGGCTTCCAGCAGCATGCTGGGCGCCAGCAACAGCATGTAAAGCTCGGCCATGGACCACAGCTCTTCGGGCGCATTGAGCACGTCCAGCGTCGCTTCGGCACCAAACACCAGCCAAAGCGCCACCGCGATTCCTGCCCAGGTACAGGCCCCAAGCGCTGCGCGGGCCGTACGGCCTGCTTGCTCGATGTCGCCACTGCCCAGCAAGCGGGTAACGACCACGCCTACCCCAATGGCCAGTACGCGAAACACCACGAACAAGGTTTCCAGAATTTGCTGCACCATGCCAAACGATCCCGCAGCTCCATCCGAAGTGTGCGAAGCCAGGTAGAGCCCGCCCAGCGCGACGCTCATGCCCAACAAAAACTCACCCACGATGGGGACCGCCACTTTGTTGAGGCTGGGCCGTACCGAATCAGGGGCGTTTGGTGTGGGGGATGGCTGGGGCATAGTGAATTTATTAGGCACCTAATTTGTGGCTCAACACGGGGGGCATGCCATCGCAAGGCGCAAGCAAGGGGTCTTCAACCGAGATGTTTGCCAGCCTCTCGTCGGGTCAAACCCGACAGATGTGGCGCATGCGTAGTCAAAAAAAGGCGGACCGATTCGGGGCTTGTCCGCGCGTAGTCGCGTAGCGCCCAACCAATGGCCTTGCGGATGAAAAAGTCTGTTTCAGGCGCCAAGGCAAGTGCGTACCGCAACAGGCGGGCCTCATCCGTTTGCTCTTTCCAGCCCAGTTGGTGCAACATGGCGACCCGGCGCACCCACAGGTTTGAATGCACAAGGCACGCGTCCATTGCGGTTTGTCCAACACGCAGGGCGCGTGCCTGCAAAACGATATCGCCCACCACACCGGCCAGGCCATCGACCGTATCCCACCAGGATTTGCGCTGCACCAATTGCAGAAGACGCGGCAAGCTGTCCAGGTCAAGCTGCTGATGGTGTTTGGATAGCAGGTCCACCGCAACATACTGAAACTCGCGCTCCGGCAGATCCCACAAAGCTTCCGCCAACGCCAACAACTCAGAGGCCAGCCAACCCTTCAGTCGAGGCAAGCCACGCAGGGCCTGCCGGCGCGGTGTTGCGCGAAGGCCCAAGAAGGCAAATTGGTCGAGCATGTAGGCGCGCATAGGCACAGCCTGCACCGCGTCGGACAACGGACGCAATGCGGCTTCGATTTGCCGCACCATGCCTGCAACGTCTGGCGTTGTCATGGAAGGCTCAGTGCGTCGAGGATCTCGCCTGCCCGCGTCGGGCGCACCAGCCGTGCCACCTCCTGCCCATCGCGAAGTAGCACCAGCGTGGGCCACAACTTGACACGGTAACTACGCCCTAGCAGGCGACCTGGACCATCCTCGACTTTGATGTGATGCCACTGCGGAACTTGCCCCAGCACCTCGGCCAGCGCGGCTTGGGCGGCAAGGCAGTGGCCACACCAGTCGGTACCAAATTCGAGCAGTGTCAACCCAGGCAGGGCGTCCACAGCCGTGCGTGTTGGTGCTTCGGTTTCTTGGAGGTAGGGCTTGGGCTTAGGCATAGCGGAATTGTGGCGCAAGTGAGCCGAAAGCGTCCGCGCAGCGTGTTGTCTGCACCGCAGTACAACTGCCTATGTTTTAGGCACCGCCCGCAAGCCCTTTAGGCATGCGCCTCTGGCACACTTGTTCAAACCTTGTCCACAGACCAGCACACAGTATCTGGGGAAGACTTCGGGCATCTGGGCTCGCTTAGGCTCGCATTGGCACCGCGCCACTACCGCGCAATCTGAACCACAAACGAAAAAGCCCTAGAACATTGCTGTTCTAGGGCATCTCGTTTGGTGCGGCTGGCAGGAATCGAACCCACGACCCCTTGGTTCGTAGCCAAGTACTCTATCCAGCTGAGCTACAGCCGCTAAGCCTCGAAGTATAGCACAGCTTTTTTGAGGTTGTCCATATTCAATCAAGGATTTGATCGACTTGCACATTTCGTGGTTCCCGCGATCGCGGGTTGGTCGCGCTTGCACCCAGCCAAAACACAGAAGCAGCAGGCCTATTTCGGACTGGCACAATGATTGGTAACCATGCAAGACCACACCCTCTCCACGTGGATTCACGACCACGTCTTTGACCAGAGCAATCCGTTGGCAGAACGCAATACGCGGCTCGTCATGTGGATTACTGCCGTCATGATGGTGATTGAGATCGCAGCCGGTTGGTGGTTTAACTCGATGGCCTTGCTCGCGGACGGTTGGCACATGAGCTCCCACGCCGTCGCCATTGGCTTAAGTGCATTCGCCTATGCCGCAGCCCGTCGCCTTGCACACGACCGCCGCTTTGCTTTCGGCACCTGGAAAATCGAAGTGTTAGGCGGTTTTGCCAGTGCAGTATTCTTGCTCGGCGTTGCCGCGATGATGGTTGTGGGCTCGATCGAGCGCTTGATGGCACCCCAAGCCATTCACTACCAGGAAGCCATAGCCATAGCAGCGCTCGGCCTGCTGGTGAACTTGGTTTGCGCTCTGATTCTTGGCAACGCACACCACCACGAACACGGACATTCCCATGGGCACGGTCATGGCCACCACCACCCGCACGACCATCACCGTCACACGGACCTGAATCTCAAGTCGGCCTACGTCCATGT
>CAKZJN010000112.1 GCA_936943465.1 uncultured Rhodoferax sp. | reverse complement strand
GGCGTGGTCAAGAACATCACCGAATACGGTGCGTTCGTGGACCTGGGCGGCATCGACGGCCTGCTGCACATCACCGACATGGCATGGCGCCGTGTCCGTCACCCCTCTGAAGTGGTGCAAGCCGGTCAAGAAATCACTGCCAAGATCCTCAAGTTCGACACCGAAAAGAACCGCGTGTCCCTGGGCCTCAAGCAAATGGGCGACGATCCCTGGATGGGCGTCAACCGCCGCTACCCCCAAGGTACCCGCATGTTCGGCAAGATCACCAACATCGCCGACTACGGCGCGTTTGTGGAACTCGAACCCGGTATCGAAGGCCTGGTCCACGTGTCCGAAATGGACTGGACCAACAAGAACGTGGCTCCTTCCAAGATCGTCTCCCTGGGTGACGAAGTCGAAGTCATGGTCCTGGAAATCGACGAAGACAAGCGCCGTATCTCCCTGGGCATGAAGCAGTGCAAGGCTAACCCCTGGCAAGAATTCGCCCAGAACACCAAGCGCGGCGACCGCGTCAAGGGCCCGATCAAGTCGATCACCGACTTCGGCGTGTTCGTGGGTCTGGCTGCCGGTATCGACGGCCTGGTGCACCTGTCCGACCTGTCCTGGAACGAGTCCGGCGAAGTGGCCGTGCGCGAGTACAAGAAGGGTCAAGAAGTCGAGGCTTTGGTCTTGGCTGTGGACGTGGACCGCGAGCGCATCTCCCTGGGTATCAAGCAGCTCGACTCCGATCCTTTCACCACCTTTGTGTCCATCAACGACAAGGGCCAGACCGTTTCCGGTAAGGTCAAGACCGTTGACGCCAAGGGCGCTGAAATCGACCTGGGTGACGACATCATCGGTTACCTGCGTGCCTCCGAAATCAGCCGCGACCGCGTTGAAGACGCTCGCAACGTGCTGAAAGAAGGCGACGAAGTGACCGCTGTGGTGGTGAACGTGGATCGCAAGACCCGCAACATCCAGTTGTCCATCAAGGCCAAGGACATGGCTGACCAAAACGAAGCCATGCAAAACCTGAGCCAGCAGTCTGCCCGCGAAAACGCCGGCACGACCAGCCTGGGCGCCCTGTTGCGTGCCAAGCTGGACAACAACTAATTTCTAGTTGTTGAACTGACTTCGCTCTCAGTGAATAAAGCGACCGGTGCACCATTTGCACCGGTCGCTTTTTCTTACCCCACCCCGTTATCCGATTCATGACCCGCTCCGACCTCGTTGAAGAACTGGCCAACCGCTTTGGTCAATTGACCCATCGCGATGCCGAATTCGCCGTCAAGGCCATTCTGGACGCCATGAACGACGCATTGGTACGCGGACACCGCATTGAAATCCGCGGTTTCGGTAGCTTCTCGATCAACCGCCGCCCTCCCCGCATCGGACGCAATCCGCGCAGCGGTGAAAGCGTGGCCATTCCCGAAAAGCGCGTCCCCCATTTCAAGCCCGGCAAGGCCCTGCGTGAAGCCGTCGACCTGCGCACCGCCGAGATGGAATTGACCCCTCCTGCCGGGGCCAAAAGCTGACCCCTCGCTAGTAGAATCCCCTCAGCCCCGAGGAGATCAATGAACGCAATCGCATGGCTCTTTAAGTGGACACTTAAAGCGGCCATTTTTTTTACCCTGTTTGCCTTCGCCCTGAACAACCAGAGCGATGTGACCGTACGCTTTTTCTTCGGCCACCATTGGACCGGACCGATGGTGCTGGTGGTGCTAGGCTCGTTTGCCGCGGGCCTGATCGTCGGCGTGCTGGGCATGGTGCCGCGCTGGTGGCGGCAACACCGCACGGCGCAAGCGGCCCTGGAGACTCCGGCAGCCGCTCCGGCCAAACCCGCCACAGCCCCGGTTGCGGCTGAAGCCTATAGCGAATCGACCCTCCATGGAGTTTGATTTCAGCCTGCTGCTGCTGGCCTTGCCCCTGGTGTTTTTGCTGGGCTGGCTGGCTTCCCGCATGGACCTGCGCCAGTTGCGCATGGAAAACCGGCAAGCGCCCAAGGCCTATTTCAAGGGCCTCAATTTTCTGCTGAACGAGCAACAGGACCAGGCTATTGACGCCTTCATTGAGGCCGTTCAAAACGACCCTGATACCTCGGAGCTGCATTTTGCGCTGGGCAATCTGTTCCGCCGCCGTGGCGAATACGAGCGCGCTGTGCGCGTTCACCAGCACCTGCTGTCGCGCGGTGACCTGATTGCCGACGACCGCCACCGCGCGCAGCACGCGCTGGCGCTGGATTACCTGAAGGCTGGCCTGCTGGACCGTGCGGAAGATGCCCTGCTCAAGCTCGAAGGCACACGCTTTGAGTCGCAAGCCCGGCTGGCCCTGCTGGCCAACTACGAGCGCTCGCGCGATTGGGAACATGCCGCCGGCATCGCCCAAAAGCTGGAAGCCTCGGGCCAAGGCAGTTTTGCCGGCCGTCAGGCGCATTACCTGTGCGAGCAGGCGGCGGCCGAAGTCGCCGCACAGCGCATCGACCATGCGGCAGAACTGCTGGAACAAGCCATTGCCAAGGCGCCCCAGGCGCCGCGCCCGCGGCTCGATCTGGCTGCCTTGCAGCGTGCAAAAGGCCAACATGACAAGGCCCTCGCCACGTTGACCGAAGCCATGCAGCAAGCCCCCGCTTCCACCCCACTGATTGCGCCGCTGCTGGCCGATGCCGCGATTGCCGCCAAGGCTGTTGAACCGTCATTGGCCCTGCTGAAAACACGCTACGAACAAAGTACCTGCATCGATGTGCTGGACGCCATCGTGACGCTGGAAGCGGCCCTAGGCGATGCCGCTTTAACCGCGCGCCAGTGGTATGCCCGGCACCTGGAAAAAGAGCCCTCGCTGGTAGCTGCAGCCAAATGGATTGCTGGCGAAAAGCTGGAACACGAACAATTTCACCCCCAGGTTCAGCGCGCGCTGGACCATGCGGTCAAACCGCTCACACGCTACCGCTGCGCCGCCTGTGGTTTCGAGGCCAAGCGCCACTTCTGGCAGTGCCCCGGTTGCCAAGCCTGGGACAGCTACCCTGCACTAAGAGTAGAAGAACTATGACAATTACCAAAGAACAATTGGCAACGGCCCGCGTATTGGTGGTGGGCGATGTGATGCTGGACCGCTACTGGTATGGCGCGGTGGACCGCATCAGTCCCGAAGCACCGGTGCCGGTGGTGCGCGTCACCCGCGAAGAAGAACGCGCTGGCGGTGCTGCCAATGTGGCCTACAACGCGGTCAGCCTGGGGGCGCACGCCAGCCTGCTGACCGTGGTGGGCGATGACGATGCCAGCCACCATCTGGAAGCATTGGTTGCCAAGACCGGCATCGACACCCACTTTGGCCGTGACGCCGATCTCAAGACGACGGTGAAACTGCGCGTCATCGGGCGCCAGCAGCAACTCATTCGGCTCGACTTTGAAAACACGCCGAACCACGAAATTCTGGCCGGCCAGACGGCCACGTTCGAGAGCATCCTGCCCGCCCACAATGCGGTGCTGTTTTCCGACTATGGCAAGGGCGGCCTGGCCCACGTCATTGACATGATTGCGCGGGCCCGTGCCTTGGGCAAACCGATTCTGATTGACCCCAAGGGCAGCGACTACGCGCGCTACCAGAACGCCACCGTGATCACCCCCAACCGGGCTGAGTTGCAACAGGTGATTGGCCACTGGAGCGATGAAACCGATTTGCGAACCAAGGCCCACAACCTGCGCCAGCAGTTGAACCTGGAAGCCGTTCTGCTAACCCGCAGCGAGGAAGGCATGACCCTGTTTGACGCCGCCGGCGAACTGCATGTCAGCGCGCAGGCGCGCGAAGTGTTTGATGTAACCGGCGCTGGCGACACCGTGATCGCCACCATGGCGGCCCTGGTGGGCGCGGGCATGAGCCTGCGCGAAGCCATGCCGCTGGCCAACCGTGCCGGTGGCATTGTGGTGGGCAAGTTTGGAACTGCCACCGTGTCTTTTGAGGAACTTTTTGCATGACCCGCATCGTTGTAACCGGCGCCGCCGGATTTATTGGCAGCAACATCATCAAGGGCCTGAACGCCCGTGGGCTGGACGACATCATTGCCGTCGATGACCTGACCCAAGGTGACAAGTTCCGCAACATCGCCGACCTGAAAATTGCCGACTACGTCGATGCAGGCGACTTCTACGACGCCTTTGCCAGTGGCCATTACGGCCAGATCGAAGCAGTATTCCATGAGGGTGCCTGCAGCGACACCATGGAGCAGGACGGCAAGTACATGATGGGCAATAACTACACCCTGTCGTGGAACCTGTTTCAGGCCTGCCAGAAGCGCGGTGCACGGCTGTTGTATGCCTCGTCGGCCGCCACCTACGGCGGCTCCGACACCTTCCGGGAAGACCCGGCGTTTGAGGCACCGCTCAACGTGTACGGCTACTCCAAGTTGCTGTTTGACCAGCGCATGCGCCGCGAGTGTGGTACCAACTTTGAGCGCACCAAGGGCGGGCGCACCCAGCAGGTTGTGGGCTTCCGTTACTTCAATGTGTACGGCCCGCGCGAGCAGCACAAGGGGCGCATGGCCAGCGTGGCCTTTCACCAGTTCAACCAGTTCAAGGCCGAAGGCAAAGTCAAACTGTTTGGCGAGTACGGCGGCTACCCGGCGGGCGGCCAGATGCGCGACTTTGTGTTTATCGACGACGTGGTGGCGGTCAACCTCTGGTTCTTTGACCACCCCAGCCAGTGCGGCATCTTCAACCTGGGCACCGGTCGGGCCCAGCCCTTCAATGACATTGCCAGCTCGGTGGTTAACAGCCTGCGCGCCAGCAAGGGCGAATCCCCGCTATCACTGGACGCCATGGTGCAGCAGGGCTTGCTGGAATACATTGCCTTCCCGGACGCCCTGCGTGGCAAATACCAAAGCTACACGCAGGCCGACCTGACGGCCCTGCGCGCCACCGGCTGCGACCACCAGTTTGCCGATGTGCAAACCGGCGTTGCGCGCTATGTGGAATGGATGTCGCAGCGCTAAGGCCGCCATGCGCCTCTACCTGATCGCACTCACGCTTTGGGGCATGAGCCTGGCCGCTGGTGCCGTGGAAATCAACACGGCCAATGAAGCCGAGCTCGACAGCGTGCGTGGCCTGGGCCCGGCCAGCACCGAGCGGATTCTGAAGGCGCGCGAACAAGGCCCGTTCAAGGATTGGGCGGATCTGATGCTGCGGGTCAAAGGCATCAAACCGGCCAGTGCAGACAAGCTCTCGGCCAATGGCTTGACCGTTAACGCAAAGCCGTATTCCCGATCTGGCGCTGAGCTGCCGTGATGACCCCGGTAGTTGCCATCTGCATCGGTGCCTGCTGTGGTGCGCTGGCACGCTGGCAACTGGCGCTGTGGTTGAACCCGAGTTCGGTCGTTGTCGCTGGCACGGTGCTGCCACTGGGCACCCTGAGTGCCAACCTGATTGGCGGCTATTTGGTGGGCGTCTGTGTGGCCGTGTTTCAGGCCCTGCCGCAACTTGACCCGGTTTGGCGATTGGCCCTGGTCACTGGTTTTTTGGGGGCACTGACCACTTTTTCCAGCTTTTCAGCGGAAGTTGTCGCTATGCTGGTGCAACAACGCTATGCACTGGCCCTGCTCACCGCAACGCTGCACCTCGCAGGCTCCTTGTTGCTGACGGTTGCGGGCATGAAATCCGTGGCCCTGTTTCTGCCGGCACATAGCTAATAAGTGACGCACCCAGTGCGTTACACATAATGTTGAGGAGAACACCATGCTGGTCTGGCTATCGATGATCTTTACCCTGGCCTATGTGGCCATCGCGCTGGAACATCCGCTCAAGGTCAACAAGTCCGCTTCGGCCTTGATTGGCGCGGGGCTGCTGTGGACCGTTTACGGAGTGGCGCTGAACAACGCTTCGGTTCTTAACCTGCAGTTGCGGGAGTCGCTAACCGATACGGCGCAAATCGTTTTCTTTCTGATGGGTGCCATGACCATCGTGGAGGTGGTGGATGCGCACAACGGCTTTGAGGTGATTACCTCTCGCATCCGGACCACAAAACTATCCAGGCTGATGTGGATCGTGGGCTTTGTAACCTTCTTTCTCAGTTCCATTCTGGACAACCTGACCACCACCATCGTCATGGTGTCCTTGATGAAGCGCCTGCTGGACCGCCGCGAGGACCGCCTCTTTTTTGCCGGCATCATCGTGATTGCAGCCAACGCCGGTGGCGCCTGGAGCCCCATTGGCGACGTCACCACCACCATGCTCTGGATTGGCGGTCAGGTCACTACATTGGCCATCATGCAAGGCCTTTTCTTACCGTCATTGATCAACCTGATCGTTCCCCTGCTAGTGACCAGTCGCCTGCTGGGCGACAAGCCGGTGGTGCCCCCGGCACGTGATCTGGCCGCTGAACTCGACAGCAGACCGTTTGAACGCAAGCTGATGTTTGTCGCGGGACTGTCCATCCTGGTGCTGGTTCCGGCCTTCAAAACCTTCACCGGACTACCGCCCTTCATGGGCATTCTGCTGGGCCTGGGGCTTTTGTGGATGGTGGGCGATCTGGTGCACCGCAAGGAAGAGGAATTGCGCAAGCAGCGCCTGACGCTGGCCCGCGCCCTGACCCGCATTGACATGAGTTCGGTGGTTTTTTTCATCGGCATTCTGCTGGCCGTTGCGGTGCTGGAGCACACCCATATTCTTTCCACCATTGCCCATTGGCTGGACCGCACCGTAGGCCGGCAGGACATCATCGTGATCATCATCGGGCTGGTCAGCGCGGTGGTGGATAACGTGCCGCTGGTTGCGGCATCCATGGGCATGTATGGCATGGACCAATATCCGCCGGACAGTTTTTTGTGGGAATTCATTGCCTATTGCGCCGGTACCGGCGGCTCCATTCTGATCATCGGTTCCGCCGCCGGCGTGGCCGCCATGGGCATGGAGAAAATCGACTTCATCTGGTACGTGCGCAAAATCAGTGGTCTGGCCCTTATCGGTTACTTTTGCGGGGCGCTGGTCTATATGTTGCAGTTTCACCTGACGCATTGATAGCAAGGCAGGCGCAATCTTCTCCCCAATTAGAAAGGCCCCTTTCGGGGCCTTTCTAATTGGGGGCGAGAAGCTTAGAGCTTTTGCGACTGCATGAAGCTGTCGAAGCGCGCCTCAGCGAAACGGAACCACAAGTTCTGGTCGCGGCGGAAGTTGGAATAGTCTTCGTAAATCTTTTTCCAGCGCGGGTTCTTGGCACTGATTTCGTCGCAAACGGCCATGCTTTCCTTGAATGCCAGGTCCATCAGTTCCTTGGGGAACGGCAGCACCTTGGTCTTGTTGGCGACCAGTTGCTTCAGGGCCAGCGGATTGCGTGCGTCGTACTTGGCCTGCACATCCATGTGGGTGTAAGCACAAGCCGCTTCGATGATGGCTTTGTTTTCGGGCGACAGCGCTTCGTAGGCCTTGGAGTTGACGAACAGTTCCACCTGCGGGCCACCTTCCCACCAGGCCGGGTAGTAGTAATACGGCGCGACCTTGCTCAGGCCCAGCTTCTGGTCATCGTACGGGCCCACAAACTCGGCCGCATCGATCGTGCCTTTTTCCAGGGCTTGGTACACCTCACCGGCGGGCAGGTTCTGGGGAACACCGCCCATGCGGTCGATCACCCTGCCGGCAATCGGCGCCGTGCGGAACTTCAGTCCCTTGAAATCTGCCACGCTCTTGATTTCCTTGCGGTACCAACCGCCCATCTGGGCGCCGGTGTTACCCGCCGGGAAGTTGACCATGTTGTAGCCCTTGTAAAACTCACGCATGAGCTTCAGGCCATTGCCTTCATACATCCAGGCAGACATCTGGCGGCTATTCAGACCAAACGGAACTGCACAGCTCAGGGCGAACGCTTCGTCCTTGCCAAAGAAGTAATACGAAGCGGTGTGCGCGCATTCGATGGTGCCATCCTGCACCCCGTCCACCACGCCAAAGGGAGGCATGAGTTCGCCTGCGGCGTGGGTCGAGATGGTGAACTTGCCACCCGACATTTCGCTCACTTTCTTGGCAATGGTCTCGGCCGCACCAAACAGCGTGTCGAGCGACTTGGGAAAGCTTGAAGCCATGCGCCAGCGAATGGCAGCCTGCGCGTGCACAGCGGGGGCAGCGCCTGCGGCGAGTACGCCGGCGATGCCAGCGTTCTTGATAATTGAGCGACGATCCATAGTTCTTACTCCGTTTCTATTGATGTACTACTTGCTAAATGCATTGTAGAAACCCGCAAGTGGGTGCCCTTGCGGGTTTTCCCGCGAAACCTAAGCCGCCAGGCTCGACACTGGCAACAGGTGCGCAAAACGCGCACGAATGGACGCTTCAATTCCGGCCGCGTCCAGCCCCTGCAGCGCCATCAGTTTGGCCGGATCGCCATGTTCAATAAACTGGTCGGCCAAGCCCAGCGTCAACACCGGTAGCACCAGCCCCAGTGTTTGCAAGGCTTCCAGCACGGCACTGCCGGCGCCGCCCATCAGGGCGCCTTCTTCCACCGTGACGAGCGCCTCGTGCTCGCGTGCGACCTGGGCCAGCAGTTCCTGGTCCAAGGGCTTGACCCAACGCATGTTGACCACCGTAATCCCTAATTTATCCGCCACCTTGAGCGCCGGATATAGCAAGGTACCAAAGGCCAGAATGGCAATCTTTTGCCCGCGCACACGGATCTCGCCCTTGCCAAAGGGCAGGCCCTCCAGCGACTCGCTCACAGCCACTCCCGCGCCCGCACCGCGCGGATAACGCACGGCCACCGAGTGGTTCTGCGCGTAAGCGGTGCTCAGCAGCCTGCGGCATTCGTCTTCATCGGCAGGGCACGCCACGCTGATGTTGGGGATGCAACGCAGGTAGGGAATGTCGTAGGCCCCGGCATGGGTTGCCCCATCGGCCCCCACCAGGCCGGCGCGATCCAGTGCAAAAACCACCGGCAAATTCTGAATCGCCACGTCGTGGATCAACTGGTCATAGGCGCGCTGCAGGAAGGTTGAATAAATGGCAACGACCGGCTTCAGCCCCTCGGCAGCCAGACCGGCCGCAAAGGTCACGGCGTGTTGTTCGGCGATGCCCACATCAAAGTAACGGTCCGGAAAGCGCTGTTCAAACTCCACCATGCCAGAGCCCTCGCGCATGGCCGGTGTAATACCCACCAAACGGGAATCGGCCGCCGCCATGTCACACAACCAGTGGCCAAACACCTGCGTGAACGTGGTGGCCGCCGCACCGGACTTCTGCAAGCCCACCGCCGGATCAAATTTGCCCGGGCCGTGGTAGGCCACCGGGTCGGCTTCTGCCAATTTGTAGCCTTGGCCCTTTTTGGTCACCACATGCAGGAACTGCGGCCCCTTGAGGTGCTTGATATTCTCTAGCGTGGGGATCAGCGAATCCAGATCGTGCCCGTCAATCGGCCCGATGTAGTTAAAGCCAAATTTTTCGAACAGGGTCGCTGGAACGACCATGCCCTTGGCATGCTCTTCCAGGCGCTTGGCCAACTCAAACAGGGGCGGCGCGCCCTTGAGCACGGTCTTGCCGACGTTCTTGGCCGCCGCATAAAACTGCCCGCTGAGCAGTTGTGCCAGATAGCGGTTGAGCGCCCCCACCGGCGGGCTGATGCTCATGTCGTTGTCATTCAGGATGACCAGCAAATTGCAGTCGGTCACACCGCCGTTGTTCAGTGCCTCAAAGGCCATACCGGCGGTCATGGCGCCGTCGCCGATGATGGCAATGGCACGCCGCTCTTCGCCCTTGATTTTGGAAGCCAGGGCCATGCCGAGTGCCGCTGAAATCGAGGTGCTGGAGTGGGCGGTGCCAAAGGCATCAAACTCGCTTTCGGTGCGCTGCGGGAAACCGCTCAAACCACCCAATTGGCGCAGCGTGGGCATGCGCTCGCGCCGACCGGTCAGAATTTTGTGCGGGTAGGTCTGGTGACCAACGTCCCAAATCACGCGGTCATCGGGCGTGTTGAACACATAGTGGAGCGCAATGGTCAGTTCCACGGTGCCCAAGTTCGAGCTCAGGTGCCCGCCCGTGGTGGCCACACTGCGCAGCAAAAATTCGCGCAACTCCTCGGCCAGCGGTTGCAGATCGGTGCGCTCCAGTTGGCGCAATTCGGCCGGACTGTTAATCGTCTCCAGCAGCGGGTAAGGTCGGTTCGGCATAGGTCTTGTTGTGTTTTGTTGTGCTACGCATCAAGCGTTCAATGGGCGCGGTTCACCACCATGTCGGCCAGCGCCGCGAGTGCCCGGGTATCGGCCAGGCCACTGTGCAGCAGCGCTTGCTGGGCTTGGGCCAACAGGTCCTGCGCATAGGCTTTGCTGCGATCCAGTCCCATCAGGGAAACATAGGTGGGCTTGTCGTTGTCGGCATCCTTGCCCGCGGTCTTGCCCAGCGTGGCCGAGTCGGCGGTGACATCCAGAATATCGTCCACCACCTGAAAGGCCAGGCCAATGGCTGCACCATAGTCCTTCAAGGCGGCCAGGGCTTGCGGCGACGGATGCGCGCAAGTGGCCCCCATGACCACGCTGCCCTGCAGCAGCGCACCGGTCTTGAGTTGGTGCATTTCACGCAATTCCGATTCAGAGAGTTGATGCCCCACGCTCGCCAGGTCAATGGCCTGACCACCGGCCATGCCGGAACAGCCTGCGGCACGCGCCAGCAAGCCGCACAAGCGTGCTTGGACCGCGCCATCCACCGCATCACCTGACGGGGTTAACAACTCAAAGGCCAGCGCCTGCAAGGCATCGCCGGCCAGCAACGCACTGGCCTCGCCGAACTGCACATGCACGGTCGGCTTGCCACGGCGCAGCACGTCGTTGTCCATGCAGGGCATGTCATCGTGTACCAGCGAATAGGCGTGAATCAGTTCGACCGAGCAGGCAGCGCGCAGGGC
>CAKZJN010000111.1 GCA_936943465.1 uncultured Rhodoferax sp. | reverse complement strand
GTCACGCTCACGGTGCGCAGCGGCACCGTGCACGGACTCGTAGGGGAAAACGGCGCCGGCAAAAGTACGCTGATGTCCGTTCTCTACGGGTTTTACCGTGCCGACGAGGGCGCCATTGCGGTCAATGGCCGCCCGGTCGAAATCAATAACGCCGACGACGCCATTGCTCTGGGCATTGGCATGGTGCACCAGCACTTCATGCTGGTGGACACCCTGACCGCGCTCGAAAACGTGATGCTGGGTGCCGAGCCGCATTGGCTTTTGGGTAAAGCCAGCGCCACGGTGCGTGGCAAGCTGGAGGCACTGATTCAGTCCACCGGCCTGCATGTGAATCTGGACACGTTGGTGGCCGATTTGCCGGTAGGTGACCGGCAGCGGCTGGAGATTTTGAAGGCGCTCTACCGGGGTGCCAAGGTCTTGATTCTGGACGAGCCCACAGCGGTGCTCACACCGCAGGAAACCCTGCAATTGTTTGAGGTGCTGCGCGGCCTGCGCAACCAGGGCACCACCATCATTCTGATCACCCACAAGCTCAAGGAAGTGATGGGCCTGTGCGACTTCGTCACGGTCATGCGGGCCGGTGCCGTGGTGCAGGAACTGCCGATTGCCGAGGCCACCATTGAGGGCCTGGCCGAGTCCATGGTGGGCCGCAAGGTAAATATGGGCCGGGTGGAAGGCAGCCAGCGCGCAGCCGGTGAGGTGCTGCTGGAGGCCAGCGGCATCGAGGTGCGCGATGCGGTGCAGGTGCTGCGCCTGAGTGGCATTGCCTTGTCCTTGCGCGCCGGTGAAATTGTCGGCATTGCCGGGGTTTCAGGGAATGGGCAGAGCGAGTTGCTTGATGTGCTGAGCGGATTGCTGACACCGTCCAACGGTGCATTGCGGCTGGGGTCTGAGAGCTTCACCCCGGCAAGCTGGCTGGACCCGCAGACGGCCCGGCGCTTGGGACTGGCCCATGTGCCCGAAGACCGCCACGCGCGGGCGTTGGTGATGGCGTTTGCGGCCTGGGAGTCAGCGGTGCTGGGCTACGAAAACCTGCCGCACTACAGCGACGGCCCCTGGATGGCGCATGGCCGCATGACGCAGGCCACCGCCGACATGATGGAACGCTTCGATGTGCGGCCACGCAACCCTTCCTTGCTTTCGAGCAAGTTCTCCGGCGGCAACCAGCAAAAGCTGGTGTTGGCGCGTGAACTCGGGCAAAAGCCCCGGGTGTTGCTGGTGGGCCAACCCACACGCGGCGTCGATATTGGGGCCATCGAATTTATTTACAGCCAGTTGCGGGCGATGCGCGATGCCGGATGCGCCGTGCTGGTGGTGTCCAGTGAGCTCGACGAAATTCTGGCGCTGGCCGATCGGGTGATTGTGATGAATCAGGGACGCATTGCGGGTGAGCTGGCAATTGCCGACTGCACCGAAGCCGGTTTGGGCTTGCTGATGACTGGAGGCAACGCATGAGCGCGCCGGTGCCCATGCCCCGTTGGGCCGATCTGGTGCTGCTGCCCGCGGTGTGCCTGCTGGTTGCCTTGTTAGCGGCGGCTGCTGTGGTGGCCATGGTGGGGCAAAGCCCGACCGAGGTGATTTCAGCGCTGGTGCAAGGCGCCTTTGGCACCCTGCGCGGCCTGAGCTACACGCTGTACTACGCCACCACCTTCATCTTTACCGGCTTGGCCGTTGCGGTGGCGTTTCATGGCGGGTTGTTCAATATCGGTGGCGAAGGGCAGGCCGTCATGGGTGGGCTGGGTACCGGGCTTGCGGCACTTTTCCTGTCGCATAGCCTGCCGGTCTGGGCCATGTTGCCGGTGATGCTGGCAGCGGGCGTGCTGTTTGGCCTGATGTGGGCGGCGGTGCCGGCGTATTTGCAGGCCTACCGGGGCAGCCATGTGGTGATTACCACCATCATGTTCAATTTCATTGCCAGCTCCGTGCTCGTGTATTTGCTGGTCAACCACCTGCGCCCCAAGGGCACGATGGCAATTGAGAGTGTGGCCTTTGCCGACTCAGCCAAGCTGCCGGGTATGCATCAGGCCCTGGCATGGATCGGCGTGGAGTGGCCAGCATCACCGCTCAACCTGAGCCTGGTGCTGGCCCTGCTGGCTTGCGTCGGCGTGTACTTGTTCATGTGGCGCAGCCGGGCCGGTTACCGTTTGCGAGCCGTGGGCTCCAGCCCGAGTGCTGCCGAATACGCCGGCATCAACTCCCGCCATCAGACGCTGATCGCCATGTCGATTTCCGGCGCGCTGGCCGGCATGGTCGGCATGAACGAAATTGCCGGAGTGAGCGGCAAGTTGATTCTGGAGTTTGTGAGCGGTGCCGGCTTTACCGGTATTGCCGTGGCGTTGATGGGGCGCAACCATCCGGTCGGCATTATTTTTGCCAGCATTCTGTTCGGGGCGCTGTTTCAGGGTGGCGCCGAGGTGGCCTTTGACGTGCCGGGCTTTAGCCGCGACATGGTGGTGATGCTGCAGGGCTTTATTGTTTTGTTTTCAGGTGCCATGACCTATGTGATTGCGCCGTGGGTGGCTGCAGCCTTGCGTTTCCTTCCGGGAGCCCGCCATGGATGAAGCCTCTCTGGGCGCCATGCTCGCCTCCACATTGCGGCTGGCCACGCCGCTGATTTTGTGCGCTTTGGCGGGGTTGTTTTCCGAGCGCTCCGGCGTAGTGGACATCGGACTCGAAGGCAAGATGCTGTTTGCCGCCTTTGCAGCGGGCGCGGCCGGTGCGGCTTATGGCTCCACCCCGATTGCGCTGGTGGCCGCCATGGCGGTTTCGGTGGCGCTTTCTTGGATGCATGGCTTCGCCTGCGTCAGTTACCGGGGCGATCAGGTGGTGTCTGGCGTGGCGATCAACATCATTGCCGTGGGCCTGACCGTGGTGCTCGGCATTGCCTGGTTCCATCAAGGCGGCCAGACCCCGCCGGTGGACACCTCGGTGCGCATACAACCGCTGTTTCCGGAGGCTGGAACTTGGCTAAGTGGCATTCCGCTGGTGGGGCGGGTGCTGGGCGAGGGCTTGCTGGTGCACAGCGCGCTGGTGTACTTTGCCTATGCGCTGGTGCCGGCGGTGTGGTGGCTGGTGTTTCGGACCCGCTTCGGGCTGCGCCTGCGGGCGGTGGGCGAAAACCCGCAGATGGTCGATGCCGCCGGCGTGTCGGTCAAGCGCCTGCGCTACACCGCGCTCACGCTCAACGGCATGCTGTGCGGACTGGCTGGCAGCTATCTGGTGCTGGCCCAGAGCGCCAACTTTTCGGCCAACATGACGGCCGGTCGGGGCTTTATGGCGCTGGCCGCGCTGATTTTCGGGCGCTGGCATCCGGTTGGTGCCTTGTGGGCCTGTCTGCTGTTTGGTTTTCTGGATGCAGCCGCCATTCGCATGCAAGGCGTGCCCATGCCGTTGGTGGGCGAAGTGCCGGTGCAGTTCATTCAGGCCCTGCCGTATGTCCTGACCGTGGTGCTGCTGGCCGGCTTTATCGGCAAGGCCGTGGCACCGCAGGCGTTGGGCAAGCCCTACCTCAAGGAACGTTAAGCGACTCTAAGTGTCGCGCCGGCGACACACTCCGAAAAGCTGGTAGGGTTACGCCCTTGCTTTGGAGAACTAGTGCATGAAAAAGAGTGTGTTCGCGTTGGCGGTGTTGGTGTCCGGTTTGGCTTTTGCCCAGACCAAGCCCATCAAGATCGGTGAAATCAATAGCTATTCCAGCATTCCCCAGTTCACGGCGCCGTACCGCCAGGGCTGGCAGTTGGCGGTAGAAGAAGTCAATGCCGCCGGTGGCCTGCTGGGCCGCAAGGTCGAAGTCATTTCCCGCGACGACGGTGGCAAACCCGAAGAGGCGATTCGCCACGCCATTGAGCTGACGTCGAGCGAGCAGGTCGATGTGCTGGCCGGCGGTTATTTGTCGAATGTCGGTCTGGCGCTGGCCGACCACGCCATCAAGAACAAGCGCCTGTTTGTGGCCAGCGAGCCGCTGACCGACACGCTGGTGTGGGACAAGGGCAACCGCTACACCTTCCGCCTGCGCCCCAGCACCTATATGCAGGCTGCCATGCTGGTTGAGGAAGCCGCCAAGCTGCCCGCCAAACGCTGGGCGACGATTGCGCCCAACTATGAATACGGCCAGAGCGCGGTGGCCACCTTCAAGGAACAGCTCAAGGCCAAGCGCCCGGATGTGGAATTTGTCGGCGAGCAGTGGCCGGTGCTGGGCAAGCTCGATGCCGGCAGCACGCTGCAGGCCATCACCCAGACCAAACCGGACGCCATTTTCAACGTGACCTTTGGTGCTGACCTGGCCAAGTTGGTGCGCGAGGGCAACCAGCGTAATGTGTTCCCCAAAACGCCGGTGGTGTCGCTGCTGTCGGGTGAGCCCGAATACCTGGACGTGCTGAAGGATGAAACGCCCAAGGGCTGGATCGTCACCGGCTACCCCTGGGACCAGATTGACAACCGCGACCATGCGTCCTTTGCCTCCAATTACTACAAGAAGTACAACGAAAACCCCAAGATGGGCTCGGTGGTGGGCTATGCCACCATGCAGGCCATCTTTGCGGCCATCCGCAAAGCCAAAAGCGTGGACAACGAAAAGCTGGTGACTGCCTTGCGCGGTCTGAAGTTCACCACGCCCTTTGGTGCCACCGAGTTCCGCGCCATCGACCAGCAGTCCACCATGGGTGCCTATGTCGGCAAGCTGGATTTGCGCGGCGGCAAGGGCACCATGACCCAGTGGCGTTACGCCGACGGCAAGGATTACCAGCCGACCGATGCCTATGTGAAGACCCGCCGCCCCGCTGCGGCGATGCAGTAACAGCCGTTTGGCGGACTAAGAATCCGCCGCCTGCCGTTTGCTGCCAGCGCGTAGCAGGCGGCGGGTGCTGAGCGACTTGCGCAGGCGACCCTCCACCGGTAGCGGCTCAGCGCACAACTCCGCCGCCAGTAGTTCGGCACATAAAGCCGAAAAACTTAGGCCGCGCGCGCCCATGCCGGCCGACATCCACAGCGTGGGAGTCGGGCCTTCGGTCAGCGGGCCCACCAGCGGTAGCCGATCGTGGGTAACGCAGCGAGAACCCTGCCAGGCCTGCACCTCGCCCGCTTCAAACTGACCGGCTACCGCCAGCGCCACAGCGGGTAGCAGCGTTTGCAGCTTGCGGCGATTCAGGGTGTGTTCGGTCGCTAGGTCCGCATGCGCGGTGGCGTCGGACTGAAAAGTGGAGCCGGCAAACCAGCGCGGCCCCTGATCGGTGGGCACACGGCTGATCAGGCTGCCATGGCCGTTCACCGGGAAGTCCGGAAAAGTTTCTTGGGCTGGGGCCGGCGAGATGTCTGGCTGCGGGCCGCAACTCAGCGTGCCGTACAGGATTTGCATGGCGGCCAGTTTGTCGCCCAGATCGGTTTGCCAAGGCGCATCGGCCGCACCGCTGGCAAGCTGCCGCTGTAGCAACTCCACGCAGCCTGAGGCGTTGGCAAATACCACCACATCGGCTTGCGCCAACACTTCGCCGGCGGCGTCACGCAGGCACCAGCCACCCGATTCACGGCGCAAGTCATGCACCCGGGCCTGCCCTTTGAAGCGGATGTTGGCGTGGTTCAACCACTGCGCGACCAATCGGGCCGGCTTGATCCAGGCGGCATGCGGGTGCCAGAGGGCAGGAGCTTCGTCGAAACTACGCACGCTGGCCCAACCGGCGTGCGGTGTGGTGGATGGCGCAGCCGTTGTCGCTCCCGAGAGCACCTCGGCCTCGGTGGCGTCCAAAGTCGCTGCGTCGAGCGTGCGTTCCAGCACGCCGCCAGGCTTCCAATCAAGCCCGGTCTGTAGCAGATGGGTGGCGTGCTGCAGCGTGAGGCGGGCACCGCAACGCGACAACTGCGAGCGCGGGTTGTCATCGGCAGAGTGGTGCGGCACCACCAGCCCGGCGGGTAAACCGGACGCGCCACCTGCGAGCTCGGCGTGCGTGTCCAGCACCTCGACTTGCCATCCGCGCAGCGCCAGCGCACGGGCCACGCTGGCTCCGGCAATGCCGGCACCGATGATGGCGCAACGACCGGCGGCGCGCACCTCTGGGTTCGGACCCTGACGGCTGCGACGAATTTCCCAGCGGGGGGTGTAGGTTGCCTGCGGCCCGTCAAATGCAAAACCCGCGTCCTGCCACAGCGACTGCTCCGGTAGGCCCTCAAACTGGACTTCGGTACCGCGCCGGCAGAGTCGCGCAAGTGCCTTGATGCACCATTTGTCCCACAAGTGGACAGGTCCGCTGACCCGCACGGCGTCCGCCAACATTTCCTGTTGGGTCAATACAGCTTGCAAATCACCAACGCACAAGGTCAGCGAAACCCGGCCATCGTCCAGCAAGATGCGGTGAAAGCCAGCGCCCAGGCCGAAGCAAAAAGGTGCGAGTGCGGCGGCAAAGTTGGGGGCTTTGGTGGACCGAAGCGCCGAATGAGAAAGCCTTTGCTGCAATTGCGCGGCGTCATCGGCCGACAAAACCCCCACGTAATGCAGCAGCCCCGATGGCCTGGGCTGCGTGCGCCAAGCCAGCCAGGTCGCCAGAAAAGCCGAGCCGTCCGAAAAGTCGGTGTCGAGCATGCACCAGGACGCCGGGGAGGCGGTCATGGGCACGGTGTCAGGTTGACTCAGGCTGCGGGTGGCACGTAGCCTTGTGCGGCATCGGCACCGTCACCGAAGAAATGGTTTTCCATCTGGCGGGCCAGGTATTGGCGGGCGCGTGCGTCAGCCAGGTTGAGGCGGTTTTCGTTAACCAGCATGGTTTGGTGTTTGAGCCAGGCGGCCCAAGCCTCTTTGCTCACGCTCTCCCAAATGCGCTTGCCCAGTTCACCGGGATAGGGCGCGAAGTCCAGGCCTTCCGCCTCTTTACCCAACTTGATGCATTGAACCGTACGTGCCATGAAAACCTCTGTATTGAACGTTGTCGTATGCGCAGAAACTGCCGATCCCTGATCTTATTCGCTTTGCCAATCACCTCCGGGGAACGGGTGCTAACCGCCAGCCGTGTGGCCTCTGGACGGGTGCGGTAAAGTTAACCGGGCATGGCTTTCTTCACTCTCAAACAATGTACCGTGGCAGCGCTGCTCTTGGCAGCCAACCTGGCGCAGGCGCAACTGCCGGCCCAGGCATCCACGGATTCGGTGACGACCGAGCCGCTCACGGCGTTTGAACTCGACATCCGTGCCCCCGACGCGGTGCAGCAATTGCTCAGCAATCATCTGGAATTGCAGCGCTACCGCGTCATGCCGGACCTGACCGACGCAGAGGTGCAAAGCCTGCTGCTCAGCGCCCAGAAAGATGCGACCGATCTGATGGCCACCCTGGGTTACTTTTCGCCGGTCATTGGTTTTAGCCTTTTGCCCGGTGCAGGTTCGGCGGCGCGGGTAATCCGCCTGGAGGTAGAGCCCGGCCCGCAGACGCGCGTAGCCGATGTGCGGTTGGTGTTGGACGGCCCCATCGCCAAGGACCCGCGGTCCGCATCCCAGCGCCGTGCCGTAGAGGACGGTTGGAGTTTGCCAGCCAACGAAGTGTTTACCCAAAGCACCTGGGATGCCGCCAAGGACCAGGCGCTGAAGCAGTTGTTGTCGCGGCGCTTTGCAGCGGCAACGCTGCGCAGTTCACGGGCCGAGATTGATGCCGACAAGGCCACGGCCGCGCTGGAGGTGCAATTGGAATCGGGGCCCGCCTACACCATAGGCAGCCTCGACGTGCAAGGCACCCGCCATTACAACGCGTTGCTGGTGCGGCGCTTTGCCCGGCTGCAGACTGGCGATGACTATGCCTTGTCGGAGTTGGCAGATGCGCAAAAGCGATTGACTGATAGCGGCTATTTCGACTCGGCCTACTTGAGCCTGGACCTGGCCAGCGATCCGGCGGCTGCCGTGGTGCGGGCGCAAGTCAAGGAGGCATCCTTGCAAAAACTGGTGTTTGGCGTGGGTGGCAGCACCGACAGCGGTGCCCGCTGGAGCGCGGAGCACACCCACAACCAGGTTCCCGGCATGGGCTGGCGCGCCATTAACAAGGTCAGTGGCGACCGCTACTCGCATACCTTTAGCAGCGACTGGACCTCACAGCCCGAAGACAGCCAGTGGCGCTGGGCTACCTCGGCCTTGCTCTCGCAAAACAGCGTGGGGCAGATCGATGTGAACACGCAGCGTTACCGGTTCGGTCGTTTTACCAG
>CAKZJN010000110.1 GCA_936943465.1 uncultured Rhodoferax sp. | reverse complement strand
CTTGACGAGCCCACCGCCGGACTCGACCCGGATGCGTCCGACGCCTTTTGCAGGCTGCTGCGCTCGCTACACCAGGAGTTGCGGCTGACGGTGGTGATGGTGACGCATGACCTCGATACCATCTTCGAGCTGAGCACCCGCATTGCGGTGGTGGCCGACAAGCATGTGATTGTGGACGCGCCACCGCGCGAGGCGATTCGCTTTGACCACCCGTTTGTGCACGAATTCTTTTTGGGTGAACGCGGTCAGCGCGCCATGGAAGTCTTGCACGGGCAAGTGCAGGACGTGTAAAAAGAGAGCCTATGGAAAACAAATCCCACGCCATCGCTGCCGGCACCTTTGTGCTGCTGCTGATGGGCTTGCTGGTTGCGATGGTGGTCTGGCTCACGCGCGACACCAGCGAGCAGCGCCTCTATGAGATATCCAGCAAGGAGGGCGTCACCGGCCTGCAGCCCCAGGCCGGCGTGCGCTACAAGGGCGTGACTGTCGGCCGCGTTACCAGCATTGGGCTGGACCCGCAGACGCAGGGCAATGTGCTGGTGCGCATTGCGGTCAGTGACAACGCGCCCATCACTGGCTCCACCTTTGCCAGCCTGGGTTTTCAGGGCGTGACCGGGTTGGCGTTTGTCCAGTTGGACGACACCGGCACGGCGCCCCAGCCGCTGGCCACCACCATGTCGCACCCGGCCCGCATTCCCATGCGTCCGGGTCTGATGTCGCGTTTGACCGAGCAGGGCGGTAACTTGCTGACCCAGTTGGAAGAAGCCAGCAAGCGCATGAACAGCCTGCTGGCCGCGGAGAACCAGCAGACGTTGACCACGGCGGTGGCCAACCTGAGTCAGGCCGCCGCCAGCATCAACCAACTGACCCGCCACGCCGATCAGGTGCTGACCGGCAGCGGCCCCGAAGGCAGCCCCAGTCTGCCGCGCATGGCGGCCCAGGTGGACGCTACCTTCAAGAGCATGCAGACCACCTCCGAGCGGCTGCGGGATAGTTCCGACAACGTGAAGCTCTCCGCCGAAAACTTCCGTCGCACCACCACCCGCATGAACGAGCCCGGCGGCACGCTCGACCGCATTGCCCGCAGCACCGAGGCGCTGACCCAGGCCACCGTGACCTTGAACGCCACGCTGCTGCCGCGCCTGAACCGCACCACCGACGAAGCGGCCCGCACCGCGCGCCAGGTAAACCGGGCCGTCGAAGGGCTGGCCGAGCAGCCGCAGAGCCTGCTGTTCGGCAAGGGCGCATCCCTGCCCGGCCCGGGCGAGCCCGGTTTTGTGGCCCCCGCAGAAAAAGCCGCCGCGACGGTGGAACCATGAGGCAGCTTATGCAGATGCAGTTTTCAAGCCGGTTAGCAACCCTGACCGCAGCCGGAGTCATCGCCGTCGCGCTGTGCGGTTGTTCCGCAAGCCCGCCGGCCAAGCTGGCGGTGTACGACTTTGGCCCCGGTGCCACCCGACCGGAGCTGACCACACGCATGGCCCCGCTGGCACCGGTGCTGCTGGCCGAGGTGGAAACATCGGCGGCGCTGGAGGGCACCGCCGTGCTGTACCGGTTGGCCTACGCCGATGCCAACCAGTTGCGCCCCTACGCGCAGGCGCGCTGGGCCATGCCGCCCACGCAGTTGCTGCGCCAACGCCTGCGCGAGAAACTCGGCACGCAGCGCACGGTGCTGGCTTCGACCGATGCGGTCGCCCCCGGCACCTTGGTGTTGCGCGTGGAACTGGAAGAGTTCAGCCAGTTGTTTGACTCCGCGACCAGCAGCGCGGGGCTGGTGCGGGTGCGCGCCACCTTGGGCCGCACGGGAAGCCCGCCCAAAGCATTGGCCCAGACCAGCCTGGTGGTGCCGCAACCGGCTGCGACGGCCGATGCCGCCGGTGGCGTGCGTGCGCTGGCGCAAGCCAGCGATGCCCTGGTGCGCCAGCTTGACCAGTGGATGCAGCAGGTCGCCGCCGCCGAAGCCACCACGCCATGAGCAGCGCGGATACCAACGCGCCCGGCAGCGTGCAGCAAGACTTCCCGCTGTTTCCGCTCAACACCGTGCTATTCCCCGAGGGCAGCCTGAGCCTGCAGATTTTTGAGGTGCGTTACCTCGACATGATTGGAAAATGCCACCGGCTGGGCACGCCCTTTGGCGTGGTGTCATTGACGCAGGGGCAAGAGGTGCGCACGCGTGACCCGGCGCTGCCTACGGGAGACGCCTTTGCGCGAGAAGACTTTGCCGACGTCGGAACGCTGGCCCATATCGTTGAGTTTTCTGCACCGCAGGCCGGCCTGATGCGCATTCGCTGCACGGGTGGTGAGAAGTTCCGCATCCAGGCGCGCCGACAACTCAAACATGGGCTGTGGGTGGCCGATATCGCGCATCTGCCGGCGGATTGGGTGGTGTCGGTTCCCGATGATCTGAAGCCGGTGGCCCATGCGCTGGCCGAAGTGCTGGAGCAGGCCAACAGCCCGCAGGCACCGTTTGAGTTGCCGCCGTTTGCGCAGCCTTACCGGTTGGATGACTGCGGCTGGGTAGCCAACCGCTGGTGTGATCTGCTGTCGATGCCGGCCAGCCTCAAGCAAAGCCTGCTGCAACTCGACAACCCGCTGCTGCGGCTCGAACTGGTGGGCGATATTTTGAATCGGGCAGGCGCCTAGGGTGCAGGCGCGACGAGTTCAGCGCTTCAGGTATGCCCCAGCGCCGGAAAGAGCTTGACCAACCCGTCCGACATCACTTCCACCGCCAGCGCCGCCAGAATCAGGCCCATCAGCCGCGTCATCACGCTGATGCCGGTTTTGCCCAGCACCCGCGCAATCGGGGTGGCCAACTGGAAGCACAGCAGCGTGGCCAGCGACACCACCACGCCGTAGCCCACCAGCGTGCTGAGTTGCAGAAAGGTCTTGGCCTTGTCGGCGTAAATCACCACGGTGGACATGGTGGCCGGGCCGGTCAGCAGCGGAATGGTCAGCGGCACCACGGCAATGCTGGAGCCCTGGGCGGCTTTTTCGGCACCGTCTTCCATCACATGGGCGTTGGGTTTGGCCTCAGCCGGTTGGGCGTTCAGCATATTGAGCGCACTGGTTAGCAGCAACATGCCGCCACCCACCTGAAAGCTGGCCAGCGAGATTCCGAAAAATTCGAGAATCTGCAGGCCCGCCAGTGCACTGACCGCAATCACCACAAAGGTGGTGAAGGAAGACACCATCACCGTCTGACGCCGTTGCTCGCGCGAAAAGCCCTGCGTGTAGTGAATGAAAAATGGCACGATGGCCAGCGGGTTCACGATGGCGAGCAGGGTGATGAGTGGCTTGAGGTCCATGGGGCGATGGTAAGGCACAGCGCTGCAGGAATTGTTTAAACGCGCTACAACCGGGGCCTGGGGAACCCTAGCCGCACACGCGGCAGAAAGGCATGCATGTTGAAGCACCTGGCACTCTGGCACGGGGTGGGCATCGCGCTGCTGGCCTGGTGTGGCAGCGCGCAAGCAGCCGACTACACCGGCCCGTTGTTTGACGCGCACCTCCATTACAACGAGGAGGCCCAGGTGGCCCACCCGTTGCCCGACGTTTTGGGGCGCATGCAGCGCAGCGGCGTGCGCGCCATCGTGGCCAACTCGCGGCCCAACGATGGCACCCGTACCCTGGCCGATGCGCGTGCCGAAACGGCGGCGGCCGGTGTTGCCGTGGTGCCTTTTGTGCGCCTGTACCGCAACCGGGCGGACTACACCGGCTGGTTCAATGACGAGAGCATTTACGCCATGGTGCTGGCCGAACTGGCGCGCGGCACGGCCGCCGGGCCGTACCGGGGCATCGGTGAATTTCATCTGTACGACAGTGCCAACGCGGCCGGGCCGGTAGCCAAGAAACTGATGGCGCTGGCCGAAGATCGCGCCCTGGTGGTGTTGGCCCATGTGGACGATGCCGCCATCGACGGGTTGCTGAAGCCAACCCCTTCGCGCGGCAAGGCGGTGCGCCTGGTGTGGGCCCACACCGGAATCGGTGGGGCGTCGGTGGAGCGCATTCGGACCCTGCTGGACACCTATCCGCTGCTGATGGGGGAACTTTCATACCGGCCTGGATTGACCTGTGCCGGTAGCGGCGATGCACGCGCGCTGTGCCCCGAGTGGAAGCGTCTGTTTTTGGATTACCCCGACCGTTTCTTGCTCGGTTCCGATACCTGGGTCAACCAGCGCTGGCAGTATTACGAAGCCACCTTTGCGGAATACCGGTCCTGGTTGGGCGAGCTTCCGGCCGACGTTGCACGCAAAATAGCGTGGGAGAACGGGCAGCGGCTGTTTGGCTTGGCCAAGCCCTGATCCCGCGAAACCGCAACCACTACGAAAGGCTTCGCCAATGTCTGTATGGGTACTCATCGCCTGGGCTCTGTTGGCCCTGATCCTGTCGGTGTTGCTGACCGCCGCAACCCGGCCCAACAGCTTTCGCGTGGAGCGGGCGCTGCACATCGAATCACATCCTGAGCAGGTACATGGATTCATTCACGACTTCCACCGGTGGACCGCCTGGTCGCCGTGGGAAAAGCTCGACCCGAGCATGCAGCGCAGCTACAGCGGAGAGCCTGCGGGCAAGGGCGCGGTGTATGCCTGGAGCGGCAACGGCAAGGCCGGTGCCGGGCGCATGGAAATCACCGACTCCAACCCGGAGCGCATCACCATCCGCATTGAATTCTTCAAACCCTTCGCCGCCTGCAATACGGTGGAATTTTCAATGGTGCCGCAGGACGGAGGCACCCAGGTTACTTGGGCCATGTTCGGGCCGAGCCCCTTTATTTCCCGCTTGATGGGGCTGGTTTTCAACATGGACAAGATGATCGGTCGCGACTTCGAGGCCGGGTTGGCCAACCTGCGTAGCGCCGTGGCACAAGTCCCTGCCACGCCCTGAAGCGTGGTGCTCAGCTCGCGTCGATAAAGTCGGCGTTGCTGGGGAAGTGATCGCGCATCCAGTCGGCATCCAGGTGCAGCGCAGCCAGTACATCGGTGGGCAGCCCTTCCACATGTTCCGGTCCGGCGTTGGGGGTGTCTGCCAGCAGGCTTCCGATGTGAATCACCGCGCCCAACCGCGAAAAGGCCTGTTCCACCAGCGGGTCGGCGCTGACACGCAAGGCCTGCACCATCTGCATCGGAAAGTTCCAGCGCAAGGCCAGTTCGGCGGTGAGTTGCCCTTCGGTAAAGCCCACCAAATCGCGCTCACGCTTCCAGCGTACGCCGGGCCACACCGGTAGCTTTTCAATCTCAGCCAGCGTGTCGGGCTCGGCTTGGGCAATCAGCAGTTCACCGAGCCGTACCATCATGCCGGTCAGCCAGGCCAGCGAGGTGTCCACGCCCAACTTGCGGGCGATCCATTCGGAATAACCGGCGCTGGCCATCGAGGTTTTCCAGAAGGTGTGGGTGTCCAGCCCTGCCAGCTTGGGGAAGGTGCCGGCCAAGCAGGCGCCGAGTGCCAGTGTGCGGACCTTGTTCATGCCCACCATGGCAATGGCGTCGTCCACCGAGCCCACTCCGCGCGGCAAACCGAATTGCGCGCTGTTGGCCAGGCGCAGCAACTTGGCCGAAATGGCCGGGTCGCGGCTGATGAGGTCGCTCACCTCCTCGATGGTGGCGTCTTCGTCGTTGAGGGTTTTGATGAGGGAGTGGGCCAGGTCCGGAATGGACGGCAACTGGACGGTCTCAAAGAACGATTCAATGCTCGACATGCGGTGTCCCTCTTCCTGATTTTGCGTAGGTGTTACGGCTGCCAATTTAACTCAATTAGCCGCCGTTTTTGACGACATGCCCAAACGAATGCTTAGCGGCCGCCTGCCACGTCGAGCAGGCTGCCGGTGGCGTAGCTGGCCTGGTCGCTCAGCAACCACAGCACGGCCCGTGCCACCTCTTCGGCGGTGCCAGCGCGCTGCATCGGGATCAAGTGGGCCAGTTCGCGGGCCCGCTCAGGCTGGCCTCCGGAGGCGTGAATCTCGGTGTCGATGATGCCGGGGCGCACCGCATTCACACGGATGCCCTCGGCCGCCACTTCGCGCGCCAGCCCGATGGTGAAACTGTCAATCGCCCCCTTGCTGGCGGCGTAGTCCACGTACTGTGCCGGGCTGCCCAGGGTGGAGGCAATGCTGCTCAGGTTGACGATGGCACCGCCGTGTCCACCGTGCCGGGTGCTCATGCGCCGTACGGCCTCGCGGGCGCAGACGATGCTGCCGATCACGTTGGTGTCAAACATGCGGCGCAGGCGCGCCAGCGACATGGCATCAACCCGGCTGGCCTGGTCCACCACGCCGGCGCTGTTGACCAGCGCACTCAAGCGCCCGAGTTGCGCGTCCACCGTCTCAAACATGCGCAGCACCTGCTGCTCGTCCGCCACATCCGCCTGCACCGCCAGCGCGGTACCACCCGTGGCCTCAATCTGCTGTACGACGGCTTGCGCCGCGGCGGCGTTGTCGCGGTAATTGACGGCGACGCTGTAACCCGCCTGTGCGGCCAGCAGGGCCGAGGCGGCGCCAATGCCGCGTGAGGCACCCGTGATCAGGACGATGGCTTGCATGGAGGCTCGCATAGGGAGTTAGTACCCTTCCATTTTGGGCCACGAATGCGGTATCTTGTGAACATGCTGAATATCGAAACCTATGCCGCTTACTGGTCAGCGCCCATGCTGGTGGCCAATTTTTTCGTGCTGCTGCATCTGGTGGGGGCACTGCTGCTGGGGCTGCTGGTGGGGTACGAGCGCTCGTACCACGGACGCGCGGCCGGCATGCGTACCTACGGGCTCGTGTGCATGGCCAGCGCCGCGCTCACAGTCATCGGTGGTTTCTCGCACTTCTGGTACGGCGGCACCACCACCACGACCTTTAGCAACGGCGACCTGTCGCGGGTGATGCAGGGCATCCTGACCGGCATCGGTTTCCTGTGTGCCGGCGTGATCATGAAAGAGGGCTTCAACATCAGCGGCCTGACCACGGCGGCTTCGCTGTGGGCGGCCTGCGTGATTGGCATCATGGTCGGCGTGGGCCTGTATGCGGCCGCCATGTCGCTGGCGGTGTTGAGCGCGATTTGCATGGTTTGGGTGTCCAAGATCGAGGCCTGGTTGCCCTCGCGCCCGGCCGTGGCCGTCAACTTGCGCTTTGATCCGGGCGTGGTGCCGCTCAAGTCGGCCTTGGCAGAATTGGCTGAGGCCAATGGCTATTCGATTGCCGGCGGTTCGCTGAATATCCGCCGCGATGGCGATGTGCACACCTGGCACTTCATTGCGGTGGCTCACAATCACCGGGTGGCCCAGCCGATTTCGGAGTTCAGCCGGAGCGTGGGCCAAATGGCGGGGGTGCAGGGCTTTGAAATGGCCTATGCACGTAACTGAAACTTTTCTCTTTTCAAGACTATGCAACGCTCTACTTTCTTGCGCACTTTGGTGCGGTCTTCACTGGCTTTGACGCTTTTGGCGACGGGTTCGGCCTTTGCCGAAGGAACCCCGCTGCGCCTGCTGGTCGGCTTCCCGCCCGGCGGCGGAACCGACGCCATTGCCCGCACATTGGGCGACAAACTCAAGGACGTGCTGGGCACGCCGGTACTGGTGGAAAACCGGGCCGGGGCTGGCGGTCAGATCGCCGCGCAAGCGCTGAAGGCCGCTGCACCCGATGGCAACACGCTGTACTTCTCGCACGACCACGCCATCTCCATCCTGCCGCAGGTGGTCAAGAGTCCGGGCTACGACCCGGTCAAAGACTTTGTGCCGGTGGCCGGTGTGGCGACCTTTGTGAACGCCTTTGCGCTATCGGGCGGTACGCCGGCCAAGTCGATGGCGGCGTATGCAAGCTGGGTTAAGGAAAAGGG
>CAKZJN010000109.1 GCA_936943465.1 uncultured Rhodoferax sp. | reverse complement strand
ATCATGGCGGTGTCCTGGTCCAGCGGCTGGTTGATGGTGACCATCTGGCCCAGCTTCATCAGTTGCTTGATGACTTCGGATGCCTTGATGGCCATCTTGTGGGCCAGCTCGGCCACGGTGATGGTTTCAGGTACGTGCACTTCCAGAACGCGGGCTTCCACCGGCGCCTGTTGTTGTTGCATGCCATCGCGGTCACGGTCGTTACCGCCGCGCTTGCCGCGCGGGCCGCTACGCCAGTTGGTGGCGCGGCCTGCACCCGCACCGGTATCGCCACGGGTCTTGATTTCTTTCTTCTTGCCGGCTTCGCCAGCCCAGCTGCTGGACAGCTTGGCCGATTTGACTTCCTTGCCGCTGCCGGAATTGGTCGACTCCGACGCTTCACCGGGTTTGGCAGGCTTGGCAACGGTAGAACCAGCTGCCGGTTTGTGCAAGGTGCCTTTGATGCCGGCCTTGGGGTCGACGGCGGGCTTGGCTTCTTCAGGTTTCTTGGCCACCAGCACGCGCTTGGGCGCGGACATCATGCTGCGGATGGCGGCAGCTTCGGCCTCGGCCTTGCGGCGGCGATCGCTCAAATCGGCAGCACGGGCCGCTTCATCGTCGGACTGAGCCTTGGAGGCAGCAGCTTGCGCAGCCACTTTTTCAACTTCCTTGGTGCGGGCTTGCTGGGCAGCTGCTTCCTTCTTGGCAGCTTCTGCAGCGGCGGCAGCCACTTCGTCGGTCTTGGCGGGTGCAGGAGCAGCGGGCTTTGCGGCTGCTTCTTCGACCGCACGGGCCTGCGCTGCAGCCGCTTCTTCGGCGGCGCGCGCTTCGGCAGCGGCGCGGGCGCGCTCTTCCTGTTCTTCACGCTCCTTGCGACGCTGGGCCAGCTCTTCTTCCTGGCGGCGGATCAGCTCGGCTTGACGGCGTGCTTCTTCTTCACGACGCGCCAGTTCCGCATGGTCAATGGAGGGGCTGACTGGCGCAGTGGCGACCGGTTCCGCTTCCATGCCTTCGGGGGCCTGATCGACGCCATCGTCACGGCGGATAAAGGTTCGCTTCTTGCGCACTTCGACTTGGATCGTGCGCGCCTTACCGCTGGCATCGGCCTGCTTGATTTCGGTGGTCTGCTTCTTGACCAGCGTAATCTTCTTGCGCTCGCCCGCAGGGGTGCCGTGGCTGTTTTGCAGATAGCTCAGCAGCTTGTGCTTGTCGGCCTCAGTGATGGCGTCCGATGCTGCACTCTTGGCAACACCGGCGGACTTCAGCTGTTCAAGCAGGGTATCGGTTGACTTCTTGAGCTCATTGGCGAACTCGGCGACGGTCGTACTGGACATTTGTTGTGTAACCTTTGGCGTCGGCTAACAGGGCCCTTAGGGCAACTGCTAGCCATTACTGGAATAGGGATTGCATGACCATCACTCTTGAGCGGCAGCGTCATTGGCAAACCAATGTTCACGCGCCTTCATGATCAATGCCTTGGCCTCATCGGCGGACTGGCCGGTGATGTCGGTGAGCTCGTCCACCGCCAGATCGGCCAGGTCGTCGCGGGAATGCACGCCCTGATCCGCCAGCTTGCCGATCAGTTCAGGCGTCAGCCCTTCCAGATCACGCAGGTCTTGCGACACTTCCTCGACGCTTTCTTCATGGGCAATTTCCATGGTCAGCAAAGCGTCCTTGGCACGGTTGCGCAGTTCGTGCACCGTGTCTTCGTCAAAGCTTTCGATCTCCAGCATTTCCTGCAGGGGAACGTAAGCCACTTCTTCCAGGCTGGTGAAGCCTTCGGCAATCAGGATGTCGGCGATTTCTTCGTCCACATCCAGCTTTTCCATGAACAGGCGGCGACCGGAGTCGGTTTCCACGGCCAGTTTTTGCGCCGATTCGGCGGCGTCCATGATGTTGATCTTCCAGCCGGTCAGCTCGGACGCCAGGCGCACGTTCTGGCCGCCACGGCCAATCGCGATAGCCAGGTTTTCTTCGTCCACCACCACATCCATGGCGTGGCGCTCTTCGTCCACCACGATGGAAGACACATTGGCCGGAGCCAGTGCACCGATCACAAACTGGGCGGGGTCTTCGCTCCACAGCACGATGTCCACGCGCTCACCGGCCAACTCGTTGGTCACGCCGTTCACGCGGGTGCCGCGCACGCCGACGCAGGTGCCGATGGGGTCTACGCGCTTGTCATGCGACAGCACGGCAATCTTGGCGCGTGAACCAGCGTCACGGGCGCAGGACTTGATCTCCAGCAGGCCTTGCTCGATTTCAGGCACTTCCTGGCGGAACAGCTCGATCATGAATTCGGGGGCCGAACGCGACAGCACGATGGGTGCGCCGCGCAGGGTCAGGTCCACTTCCATGATCATGGCGCGCACGCGGTCACCGGTACGCAGATTTTCCTTGGGGATCATTTCGCTGCGGCGCAGACGGCCTTCGACGCGGCCGCTCTCGACAATGATGTCGCCCTTGTCCATGCGCTTGACGGTGCCAACCAGAATCTTCTCGCCACGGGCCATGAAGTCGTTCAACAGCATCTCGCGCTCAGCATCGCGAATCTTTTGCAGAATCACCTGCTTGGCCGCCATCGCGCCGATACGGCCGATGGGCACGGACTCAACCGGCTCTTCGATGTACTCATCGACTTCGATGTCGGCGATTTGCTCTTTGGCTTCGAACAACAGAATTTCCTGGTCGGGCAACTGCAGACCGGCTTCATCGGGCACCACGTGCCAGCGACGGAAGGTTTCGTAGTTGCCGCTATCGCGGTCCAGGGCCACACGGATGTCCACTTCGCCGGCGTACAGCTTCTTGGTTGCCTGGGCCAGCGCGGCCTCTACAGCACCCAACACCACGTCACGCTCGACGTTCTTCTCACGGGAAATTGCTTCAACCAGCATCAACAATTCGCGATTCATGCCATGACTCTCCTGAACACTTAAATCAAACTCAAAACTAGCCAACCTGACCTTCGGCCGGCACTTCGCCGCCCGTATGGCCGCCCTGCCCGCGCCCCTTGAAGCTCACAATCGGAGCCAGGCGCGCGTCGCGCAACTCATCCAACGCGAATCCCAACACCTGCACCGGCGGGGGAACACGCTTCTTGCTCACCTTTTGACCCGGCTTGACGGCGGGCGCATCGCTCCAGACGATTTGCCAGCCCACCGCGCCATCCGCGCCTTCGACACGCTCCAGCGTGCCGCGAAATTTCTTGCGATTGGCGCTCACCTGCCCATTGGCCGCAGCCCCCATGGGCGCCTTCAAGGTGATATCAATCACCTGACCCACAAAACGCTCGAAATCTGCCGCATGGCGCAACGGACGGTCAATGCCGGGCGATGACACTTCCAGGCGGCGGTACTCCACGCCATCGACTTCGAGCGCAAACTGAAGCTGGCGCGTGACCTTTTCGCAGTCTTCCACGTTGACAAACTGCTCAACGGCGGGGACGCCTTCGGCTGGCTTTTCCCAGGGCAAATCGATGGTGATGCGCAGCAGGCCCCCGGCAGATCGCTCGATCTCCACCAGGTCATAACCCAAACCACTCACCGTTTGTTCAACGATTTCCTGTAACGCCACGCCGCATCAACCCTTTGCAATTTGCACAGTTCAAAAACGATCGACCAAAAAAAACGGGCGGTAAATACCCGCCCGTTTGGTCGTGAGCTTGGATTGTACTGCAAAAGCGAGCTAAGTCCCTTGATTTTGAACGAATTATTCGCTCGCAGCCAGCAAAGTTCGGGTGTAGGCCTGCTGGGGCGCATCGAGCACGGTTTGCAAGGGGCCTTGCTCCACGATTTCTCCGTCTTTCATCACCAGCACATGGTGCGCCATGGCCCGAATGACGCCAATGTCGTGGGTAATCAGTAAGTAGGCCAACCCAAGCTCGGCTTGCAGTCGCTGCAGCAACTCCAGAATCTGCTGCGCCATGGTGACATCCAGCGCGCTAGTCGGCTCGTCCAGCACCAGCACGCGCGGCTGCACGATCAATGCGCGGGCAATAGCAATGCGCTGGCGCTGGCCGCCGGAAAACTGGTGCGGGTAGCGCTGCAACAGGCCGGGAAACTGCTGTTCGGTCAGGCCCACGTCTTGCAAAGCCACGCTAACTCGCTCGCGTCGCGCAGTGACCGGCAAGGCTGGTTCATGCACGGAAAGCCCCTCGCCGACGATTTCTTCCACCGTCATGCGCGGCGACAGAGACGAAAACGGGTCCTGAAACACCACCTGGATTTGCCTGCGCAAGGCGCGGTCGGCATCCGTCCCCGCGCCCCAAGCCTGCCCCAGAACACGGACCTCGTTGCCAAACGGCTGCAACCCCAGTACCGCCAAAGCCAGGGTGGTCTTGCCGGAACCGGACTCTCCGGCGATCCCCAGCGTCTGCCCGGCCCGCAACGTGAGGTCGGCGCTGCGCACCGCCACAAACGAATCCTTGCCAAACCAGCCGCGCCAGCCGGATCGCGGCACGGCGTAGCGCACTTGCAGTTCCCTGGTCTCCACCACGGGTGGGGCATCGGCCACCGCGTCCACCACAGTGCGGGTAGGCCGGCTGGCCAGCAGCCGCTGGGTATAGGGATGCTGCGGGCTGGCAAACAATTCGGCTACGGTGCCTTGTTCCACCACCACACCGCGCTCCATGACAGCCACCCGATCGGCAAAACGGCGCACCAGATTCAGGTCGTGGGTAATCAACAGCACGGCCATGCCCATTTTTTGCTGCAGGGCCGTCAACAAATCAAGGATCTGCTGGCGCACCGTGACATCCAGCGCCGTGGTGGGCTCGTCGGCAATCAAGAGCTTGGGCTTGCAGGCCAGGGCCATGGCAATCATGGCGCGTTGGCGCTGACCGCCCGACAACTGGTGCGGATAGGCCTTGCAACGGCGCTCTGGCTCGGGAATTCCGGTTTCCGCCAGCAGCGCCACAGCCTGCTCCATGGCATCGCGGGCTGCCACGCCCATTTTGAGTTGCAGGACCTCCGCAATCTGCTCGCCCACGGTAAACAGCGGGTTCAGCGCAGTCATGGGCTCTTGAAACACCATGGCAATGTCCTGCCCGCGCAGAGCCGCGAGTTGACGTGGTGGCAGTTGGAGTACATCCACCTCACCCGCATCGCCGGCAAACAGCACACGGCCGCTAACCTGGGCGCCTTCGGCCAAGCCCAGCAAACTTAAAGCGGTAACCGTCTTGCCCGAGCCGGATTCACCCACCAGCGCCAGTTTTTGCCTAGCCTCCAGCGTCAGGTTTACGCCCTGCACCACGCGGCTGGCGCCAAAAGCAATATTCAGGTTTTCAACGCGCAACAGGCTCATTGCTGGGCCTTTCGCGGGTCTACGGCATCGCGCAAGGCGTCGCTCATGAAGGTCAGAAGCAGCAGCGTGACCACCAGCACCGCAAAGGTGGATAGCGAAATCCACCACGCATCAATGTTGTTCTTGCCTTGCGACAGCAATTCGCCCAAAGACGGTGTTCCGGGCGGCACGCCCAG
>CAKZJN010000108.1 GCA_936943465.1 uncultured Rhodoferax sp. | reverse complement strand
GCGTTGTTCAGCAGGGCCAGCGTAGTGCCCGGTGTGGCGGTGCCTGTCACGCCGGTCACACCGACCAGCGTGTATTGCGTGCCGGTCAATGGCGCGGTGGTGTTGCCGCCGGTGCCATCGGCGCTGGCCAGGATGGCATTGAAAGCGTCGACGATGGCCTGCACTTCGGCGCGGGTGTCGGTGGCGAGCCCATTGACAGCGGTGCTGTCCAGCGCAGAGTTGATGGCGGCCAGGTTGCCGGCATTCACGCCGGTTACGCTGGCAGCCGTGTAGTCGCTGATGGTCGGTGTGGTGCGGGTGGCGGTGTTGTTTTCCGCGGCGGAACTGATGACCCCCAGGGCGGTGGCCAATGCGTTTGCGGCGGACGTGGCAATGCTTTGCAGCAAATCGATGGTGGACACACCACTGCCGTCGTTGGCGCTGGCATCTATGGCCTGCTGAATGGCAGCCAGGTTGTCGATGGTTACCCCGGTAATGCCCAGGAGCTGCAACTGCGCAAGCGTGGGTGGCGTGCCGCCGGCTGCGCCGCTGATCACCGCGCTCACTGCGTCCACCAAGGCCTGCACCTCGGAGATGGGGCGGTAATTGATCTGCGTGGCAAGCTCGGGCGCAAATTGCGCGCCTACAACGGAGTTGGCGGGTAGCGTGGCCACTGTCTTGGCGCCAGCCGTAACCTGGTATTTTGCGGCATCAGACAAGGTTCCTGTGCTGCCCGCAATGCCCAGCCCGCCGGTGAGCTGGTCTAGCGTGGTTTGAAGGTTGCCGCCATTGAGCTTGTCTATGCCAGAGAGTGCCGCCAGTGCCGCACCGTATTTTTCGCCTTCGGAAATGCCGTCGACCGGGTTGTAGCTGCCGCTGTTGGTTGCAATCACGCCCGTGGTCTGTAACCGACTCAGGCCAAAGGCGTTGGCGACCGCCACGTTGACGGCTTCGACGTGGGCGGCGGAATGGTCGGCTCCCAGCTTGTTGAACGCGATCGTGGTTAATGCATTCAGGTTGAGCGTGATCGTTTCACCGGGTGCGTTGATCACACCGGCGCTCACCAGCACCACGGTCAGGTCTTTGTTGGTGCCGGTGGCTTCGTCCAGGTAATCGGCACCTGCGCCCTTGTTGACCAGCTTGACGATCACCACCCCCGTATAGGTTCCGAGGTTGCTGGTGAACTGCCCGGTGCTGCTGACGGCCACATGGTTTGCCAGAATGGTGGTTCCGTCCGCTGCGTACACGGTCACTTCCAGGTCGTTGCTGGCAATGACAGGGCCCGCCTGGATCACGCCGATCACGGAGCTGACCAGATTAGCCGCGCCGCCAGCGGGACCGGAATTGCCAGCCAGGGCCGCAATTCCGATCAAGGGCACGAGTGTTACCTCCGTCAGTGGGGCATTGGGCGCGATGTAGGTGCAGATGGTGCCATCGCTCAATGCGCTAAAGGTGTTCGTCAGTCCTGCGTCACCGCTGGCCATGGACATCAACACCGTGTGGTCGCCATGGGCGTAGACCAGGATTGCGCCGTCGCTGGTGGCTAGTCCGCTGTTGGCGGCTTCAGCGCTCAGCGTGAAACCGGCTTCGCTGTCGCCTGCCAGGTTGATCGTGCAGACGCTGTCGTTCCTGCAGAAAGTATAAAAGTCATCCAAAGTGATAGAACTGCCGTCCGCATAGCGAATGTGCAGATCGTTGCCCCTGCGCGTCACGATCAGGTTGTCTGGAACCAGCAGCTCGGCGCTGCGCCCCTTGGGGCTTGGTCTGCGCACGGTGTAGTGCTGTGCGGGTTGCAGCTTGAAATGGGCGGTTTGCTGCGCTTCCAGGTTCAAGATGATGGGAGCGTTTGCTACGGCCATAGGGTGATCCTTTAATAAGGGTGTGAGCGCGGGAGCCATCGGATCTGTGGCGTTTGGGGCGTTCAATGCATGAACCGATCCCGATCCCATGAAGGGGGTAATTCAATGCATTTCCTGAGAAAAATGTAGCGAGGCATGCAGCCCGGGCGGTATCACTTGCGGCGCAGAGACTTGCATTTGCGGAACTATCGCCCCGAAAATTACGGCACATCAATGTTCTATAGCGCACAATGTAGAGCAAATGCAAAGTCCTCAGGAGTCCCCGTATGGGGCTGTACCCCGTGGCACTGACATCCTGTTGGTGGACGACTCCCTCACGGATCTGCGCTTGCTGACGGATGTGCTGCTGGCGCGCAAGGTCCGGGTGAGCGTGGCATTTGACGGGGGCGTTGGGTACCAGCAAGCCCTGCTGCAACTACCGCACCTGATTCTTCTGGACGTGCACATGCCCACGCTGGATGGCTACGCCGCCTGTCGCCTGCTAAAGGCCAACGCCAAAACCCGCTCCATCCCGGTGATTTTTCTGACTGCAGCCAATGACGTCAGCGAAAGGCTGCAGGGATTTGCGCTGGGCGGGGTGGACTACATCGGCAAGCCGTTTAGTGAGGCGGAGGTGTTGGCGCGAATTGCAGTGCACTGGCAGGGTTTCGTGGCCGGTTGCGAATCTGCCGCGGCTGAAGGCTGGGTGGCCCCTGCACCCTTGGAAGGCAGCAACGCCGACGCAGTGTTGACCCAAGCTGCCCAAACGGAGTTGCGCCAAACGCTGGCTGACCCGCCGTCGCTGGACGCGTTGGCAGGTTTGCTCGGAACCAACCGGCGCCGCTTGAATCAGGCGTTTGCGTCCACCTGCGCAATGTCGGTGTTTGAATGGATGCGCGAAGAGCGTTTGCGCCAAGCCCATTACCTGAGCTCCAACACCGACACGCCCTTGGCCATGGTCAGCGACCACCTGGGCTTTTCTTCGCCTGCCCACTTTGCCAAGGCATTTCGTGAGCGGTTTGGATGCACCTCCCGTGACTTGCGGGCCAGCATGGCACTGGCCGCCGAAAACGGGTCGAAGTTGGTTGGCAATCCGGATCTTTCCGCGTCGTGGCGTTGATGCCATTCTTTGGGACGCTGGCCCTGGGGGGGCTGCTGGCTGCCCTGGTCTATTCGGCGTCAATGGCAGCCCTCACGCGCGAAAGGCACTTTTTGTATTTCTGCATCGCCCTGTGCGGCGAGATCGTGCGGCAGACTGCGCATGGCAGCCTTTTGCCGGGCTACTTGGGGTTACTTACGCAGGCCGTGCGGGCGGAGCAAGCGGCGCTGGGCGCGCTGATCGCAACGCTGGGTTTTGTGGGCTTCTTCTACACACTGGTGCCCGGTCTGCGAACGCAGCGCGTTCTCTTTGCGGTGTTTGCTAGTTTGGTCATGGCGACCTTGCTGGCGCTGGGTGTCGCACTGCTTTGGGGTGTCGCGGCAGCAGCGCAAGCTGGCAACGCGTTGGTGTACGAACTGTTGTTGGTTGGCTTTTGCATGACGGGAGTGGCTTGGCGGCAGGGCCAGCGCCATGCCGGCGTCTTGATGGTGTGTGTCGGCTTGTTGTGGTTGCCGGAGTTTTTGCGTCTGGCGTCTGCGTTGGGGCTTCTCCCTGCCCTGGAGGTTGAATACTTCCACGCCGTTTGGTCGGTGCTTCTGGTGATACCGGTGCTGTTGGTGGGGCTGTCCCGGCAGGCGCGTGGGGTGCAGGCCTTGCTGGATGTGGAACAGGCCGAGAACCAGTCGAAACTTGAATTGCTCACGCGCATGAGTCACGAGTTGCGTACCCCCTTGGACACCATTTTGGGTAACGCGCAATTACTGGAGCGCAGAGCCCGCGATGCTTATGCGGTCGAGGGCCTTCAGCATATTCAGCACAGCGGGCGCCACTTGTTGCATATGGTCGATGAGGTGTTGGACTACGCGCGCTGTTTGGCCGGCAAACTGCCGCCACGGCCTGAGCCTGTGGACTGGGGCGTGTGGGTTAGGCAGGTGGAGCACAGCGGTCAGGTGCTGGCGGGGCAGCGGGAAAACTCCTTTGCGATGGCACTGGAGGGGGTGACGGAGCACAGGCTCATCTTGGATGTGCACCGCTTGCAACAGGTGCTGGACAACCTGATTGCCAATGCCGTACGGCACACCCACGGGGGCTGGATACGGCTGGACTGCAGCCAAACCGCCGGATGGCTGCACTTTGGTGTGAGCGATAACGGCGAAGGCATAGCGCCGCAGGATCTGGAGCGGATATTTTTGCCTTTTGAACGCGGTAGTCACGCCAGCAGGAACGAAGGGCGCAGCGTGGGCATGGGCTTGGCTATTGCCCGCCAATTGGTGCGTAGCATGGGCGGGGAACTTACGGTTCAGAGTTCGCCGGGCAAGGGAACACGCTTTGCGTTTGCAGTGCAAACCCAGGCCGATGAGAACCAAGCCCATTCTGTGCCCACCGCAACGCCGGCCTTTTTGGGATGGCACTACCGGGGGCCAGCGCGCACGGTGCTGGTGGTGGACAGCAGCCAAGAGAGCCGGTCGATTTTGGGCAGCTTGTTGCGGTCCACCGGCTTCCATGTGCTGGAAGCATCCGGTGCGGTGGATGCCTTGCGGGTGCTGCATGACGCACTCCCGGTCGACTTGGCCATCACGGATTTGCGTCTGAGCGATGGCGACGCAGGCCTGCTCCTGCAGAGTGCCTCCAAGCTGAAGCCTCCAGTGCCGGTCATTTTGGTGTCCGCTGAAGCGGTTCTAAGGCACATGCGTTCGGATGTACGCTTCGCCTACGCAGCTGAACTGCAAAAGCCCGTGGACCATGCGGTTCTGCTGCAAGCAGTGACAAGCGCCATCGGCTTGCAATGGGGATGCAATACCGCCACCGAGCTTCATGCGCCCATGCACCTGCAGCGCAATGTGGCCGACGCCAGCCCGTTCCCTCCGACCAGCGAGTTGCAAGTGCTCACTGGTTTTATTGCGTCAGGCCAAGTGTCTGCAATTTTGCAGTGGGCCAGCGCCCTCCAATTGGCCCACCCCGAATACGCCCCCTTTGTGCAAGCCGTGAGCGGGGCTGCGCGGGACGTTGACTTCCCCGCGCTCCGGGCGCTAGCGGAAGAACATTAGGTCAGCTCTGCGATCAAAGCCTGTTTGTCCACCTTGCTTTTGTCCGATTGCACCAAGGGCAAGGACTTCATGAAGATGATGCGACTGGGCAGCATGTAAGAGGCCAAGTGCTGCTTGAGTTCAAACAGAATTTCCTTGTCACTGATTTCGCTGCGCGCGGAGTAGACCATCACAATTTCTTCTTCGATGGCCTCGTTGGGCATGCCAAAAACCGCGCACTGAATAATCTGTGGAATGTTGCGCTGCACGACCGACTCGACTTCATACGGAGACACGCGGAATCCACGCGTCTTGATCATGTTGTCGCGGCGACCCACAAAGTAATAGTAGCCTTCTTCATCCCGGTAAACGTAGTCACCGCTGGCAACAACGATCTCATCCATCAACTGGCCTTCCAGATGGATGACCTTATTCAATATCTGAATGGACTTGAAACGCTCAGCGGTTTCCAGTGGCGCATTCCAGAAGCCTCGGTAAATCAAACCGCCCCGATGAATCAGTTCGCCCACTTCGCGCGGACCGCAGGCCTCGCCTTTTTCGTTAATCAGAAACAATTCCACATCGGGAATGGCTTTGCCAATGGAGTCAGGGCGAATTTGAATTTGTTCCGGGTCGAGGTAGGTTGAGCGAAACGCCTCGGTCAAGCCATGCATGGAATAGAACTTGGCATTGCGGAACGTCTCCTTGCAATCCTTCACCATCTTGGCCGTTACGTTGCCGCCCGACGATGTGATGATGCGCAGCTTGTCAAACAGGCTCGCATTGGGCGTACGGGAAAGCTCGTCACCAAACAGCTCCGAAATATGCACCGGCATGACGGCCAGCACCGTGACTTCGTCTTCAATCAGGTGGTTGAAAACGCCTTCCGGCAGAATGAAACGATGCAGTGCGAGCGTGGCTTTCTTGTACAGCGAGCAGAAAAGCTGGTTCAGGCCGTAATCCAGGTTAAAGATCAACGTCCCGGAGATGACGTCATCTTCCTTCAAGTCCAGGTAGTTGGAAACCACGCGCGCTGAATCCATCAGGTTGCGATGGGACAGCACAATGCCTTTCGGCGTGCCGGTCAGGCCAAACGAATAGGTGATAACCGCATTGTCGTGGCCATTGATTTTGCAAGCGTAAGGCTTGTTGTAGTATTTGCTGATTTCTTCGAATGAGGGGATGTTTGAATCCGTGGTCTCGAAGCAAATAATTTTTCCTGCGAAATCAATACCCGTAACAATATCTTTTTTTACCTTGTCGGTAATCATGACCTTGATATCGCAGTCATTGATGATGTAGGAGACTTGTTCCGCCTGCAATAACTTGGTTAATGGCACCAATACGTAGCGCGTTGACAGGGTTGCCATGATGGCAACCATCAGGTCAATGCTCTTCATGGAGTAGACACCGACGCGCGTGTTCGCCGGCAAGCCCAACTCTTCAAGATACTGTGCAACCTGGTTCACCCGGCGCAGCAATTCCCGGTAATTGATGGAGGCGCCATCGTGCCGAATCGCGATTTTGTCGCCATGCGTTTGGGCAGCGTTTTCCAGCAGTGTGCGTACGCTATTGATGGACATCATGCTTCTCCTTCAGTCTGCTGTTGGCTATGGTCTTCAAGTCGAATGCCGGAGCCCAGGGTCCAAATGGCATATTCAGTGTCCAACACCGCAACGGGTCGGTGTGCAGAGGTCAAAATCTTTTTATAAAAGAAAGAAATAATGTCTTCCGCTTCTTCTTGCTTCAAGACCTTGGTAATGCCACCGGTTAGCACGATGGAATTGATTGCCAGCAATTTCAGGTTGATGTAGTTGGGACGGTAATGCGACATCTTGTACAGAACCAAGAAGATCGCCAACTGCATCAGAATTCTGGTCGCCTTTTCACTGTGCTCGTCAAAGATGTTCTCTGTGACATTCAGATGCATCAGCAGTTCGCCGACAAATTCATTTTTTCTCGCGACAAATACCAGCGACTCACGTGACTTGTAGACGCCGAGTTTCTTGAAGACCAGGCGGTCGAATTCATTTTCAGTCACCATATTGTCCACTACCAAGTCTTTTGAGTAGTGAATATCGGTTGTCGCGCCACCAATGTCCAGCAGAATGAAGGGATTGACGACTGAGAAGTTTGCGTCGATTAAAGGCAAAGTGCGGTTGACAATGTAGGGCGTCGAAAAGATCTGATTCTTGGTTATCTGGTACAGATCCTTAATGTCTTCCTTGCCCTCAATATCTTGCTGGTAGAGATTGGTGAGGTAGGTCCTGAGATCTTCTTCAATGATGTGCAAGCGGTCATCAATGATATTTGGAAGCACGGCCAAGTTGGGGATATGGGCCTTGACTTCACTAGCGTCTGGGACGTTTCCAACGTAAACCACGTTGGAATAGTTAATTTGCGAGAGGTACTTGTAAAGCGGTTCGCCGAATACATTATTCTTGCTATTGATGCCGCCCACAATGATGACCACATCAATCAAATCGCTCGGTACGCTCGCCTTTTCAATATCCTGATACAAAATGGTATCAATGATGTTGATGCCAGAGTTCAATGCAATATTGGTTGCATACTTAACCGAAAAGCTCTTGGTCAGACCAATGATCAGAGTGCTGAGGCCTCCATTGGCGGAAGAGCAGATGTAAACATTTTCAGGCGAAAACTGCTGAATGGTTTGCCTGCATTTGTCGTTCAGATCATCAAAAATACTTTTATTGAAATTGCGGAAGTGCTGTTCCAGATGGCCGTTGGCGCAAAGTTTAAAGTAGGTGCTACCAACATCAATTAGTAATTTATTGGGATTCATTTTATTGCATGATTCCGATATCGTGAATGATGTCATCGACAATGCTGGTCGTGTCTTTGTTCAAATCGCACTGCGACTTTTCATACTCAAAACACTTATCGGGAATGGGGACACTTCCGCGCTTAATGATGCGAATGTTTTTGCGACTGTCCCGGATCGTGATCATCTCATTGTGATTAATGATATGCGGCGAGAAGGGGACGTCGATGGTTCCATTCTTGATGCTATTGAATACCTTGCGCCATAGGGTGTCGGCGGGATCGTTAAACACGGCCTCCATGATGGCATTAACCTGCAAGATAAGCATTTCCTCTTCCTGCTCATCATGAATGCTGGGTAAGCCATTGAGAATGCGCAGCAAATATTGCGTATTGGCAACTGTTTCAGCGTTTGCCTCTTTGGTCGGAATGCCCGCTGCTTCCTGCTTCGTTTTGGTGATGATTTTGTCGGCACCAACGATGGAGGCAACGACCGTAGCCAAACTGATCAATTGTTCGGCATATTTCTGATTGGTTGGGAACGCTCCCATCCACTGGTGATAGACCAAATTAATCCTTGCATCGGCACAGTTGATCTTGTCTGCGTATTGCCTTGCCAGTTTCTTCAGTACATGGCCTGTGACAATGTCCTGCATCATCGAGCCCTGCTGGGCAAAAGACACCGAGAAGGATTTCACGCCTTCTTCCAGGGACAGCAGCATTTCAAGCAACTGAATCACGATCGTGATGGAGGGCGGCACCAACGTTGCAGTCAAGGGACCAAAAGACTCGCGATTGATGGGTTCATTCAGCTTGGAGTAGTTGGCGCATACACGCTCAACGTATTTCCAATAAAGAAATGCTTTGTCCAAAGGGAAATTCTTGGAGTAGGGCAGAACGTAGGTAACCGGACCGCCTTCGATATCAAATATTCCAGAGGCGATGGCCTGCTCGATTAATAAGCGCGCATCGGGGGTGCCATGGCGCAGACTGACCGGCTTATTGAAGTGGGTCACCATTTTCCGGGTGGTGCGATAGCCGTGATTGACCAATGGATAGCCATTGAGCATATCGACATCGTTTTCCTCACTGAGGCGCAACATTTTGGCCGCCGTCCCGTAGTCGTTCAGACGGGTATTGGAGTCAATCGTAAGCGGCAAAACATCCACGTTGGCGTTGACGAAAAATTCATTCAATGCAAACTGTTTCTTATAGGTTGGAAAACCACCGCGCGGTTGAACCAACATTTTCCCGCGCTTGGCATAGTGGTGGGAAATAAAAAGTTCTTTGTTGGCGTTCTTGACAAAGTTTTCAACTTCAGCGAAATCAAAGGATTCGACATATTCATTGCCAAGAATAATTTTGCGTTCTTCCTGCAGTAAACTCATGACGAAGATTTCCTATCTGATGTGTCGTTGCGCTTGGCGATAAAGTCTTGCAACATGTCGAGACCTGTATTCAAATCAATTTGGTGGCATACCAGATCAAAGCCATATTTCTGGTACTTTGGAATAATGGTTTGGGGGTCGCCCGTTCCGACCGTGAGGTTGCCGCCAATCATCATGATGAGATGATCCAGGCCTTTGTAGCGAGACTTCAAGGACTTGATTTCACGACCCCAGCCTTCGGCTTCGCCGTTGAGTGAGGAAATTAATAAGATATCTGCGCCGGTTTCTACGCAGGCATCAAAAAATTCTTCCAGATAAGTATTCACTCCAAGGTTGAATACTTCGTATCCTCTGGCTTTTAACGAGAGGTCAATCAGTCGGTTGGCAACTACGTGAATATCGTTGCCCACGACACCTGTCACTACCTTCATGGCTGTATTGGACCTTTTGTTGTTGAGTTGAAATGGAACATGCTTGCTTGGCGCCGCAGCGCGTGACGGGTAGCGATCATAGGCTGTTTCAGCGGGGCGGGTCGCTCACCGTCCGGCAAACCGGCACGGCCGTGTTGCTGACAAGGCGCCGCTGCACAGGATCCGCCGACGGCGCCATGCGCTTGCTTGACCTGTAGAGGTGCTCGCGAACAAGCTTGTGGGGGGCGTACATGGCGGTAAAGTGTGCGTTAGATGCTTGGCTTGGCCTACGCTGGCTACCTCAACGCTGATACGTCCCCTTGGGGAAAACAGGGGCCAAAAAACGGCAGGATTATATCCATGTCCCATTGAAAAATGACATTTGATGGTAGGATTGCGACCCTTAAATTTTGCCGTTTAGCCGCCTTTTGGGGTATTTATGACCTTTTTTACCGCTGACTTCTGCGATGAGCACCACGAGAAAATACAGGTGCTTGGCCCTGGTTTTCAAAACTACGGAGGTATCGCTCGCTGCAAAGGTCAAATAGTGACCGTTCAATTGAATAAACACAACGGTGATTTAATCAAATTACTCCGCGATGTGGACGGTTCTGGAAAAGTGGTCGTTGTGGATGTGGCGGCTGAATACTATGCTGTAGTGGGTGAAAAGTTAATGAACTTTGCCCGTCAAAATAATTACAGCGGCATAATTATTAATGGGTATGTGCGTGATACAGCACAAATTAAGGATATCGAGGTAGGTTTGTATGCTTTGGGTACGTGCCCACGCAAATACATGGTGCCCATGGATGGCGCGTTGAATGTGCCATTAAGTTTCGCAGGCGTTCAATTTGTGCCAGGCGATTATGTCTATGCCGATGTGGACGGCGTAATCGTTACCAAGCAGCCCTTTTGAGGCGGCTGCTTTTCAAAACGAGCGCATCCCGCCGTCTACTCCACCGTGACCGATTTGGCCAGGTTACGGGGCTTATCCACATCGGTCCCACGCGCACACGCCGTGTGATACGCCAGCATCTGCAGCGGCACCACATGCAGCAAGGGTGACAGTTCGCCATAGTGCTCGGGCATGCGGATGACGTTGAGGCCTTCGCCGCTTTCGATTTTGGTGTCTCCGTCAGCCAGCACATACAGCACGCCACCCCGGGCGCGCACTTCGTGCATGTTGCTCTTGAGCTTTTCCAAGAGCGCGTCATTGGGGGCTACGGTCACCACCGGCATGGCGCTGGTCACCAGGGCCAGCGGGCCGTGCTTGAGTTCGCCGGCCGGGTAGGCCTCGGCGTGGATGTAGCTGATTTCCTTGAGCTTCAAAGCACCTTCGAGTGCAATCGGGTAGTGCAGACCCCGGCCCAGGAAGAGGGCGTTCTCGCACTTGGCAAAGTCTTCTGCCCAGGCAATCAGTTGCGGCTCCAGCGCCAGCACTGCTTGCAACGCAGCAGGCAGGTGGCGCATGGCCTTCATGTGGCGGGCTTCTTCCGCATCACTGAGTCGCCCTTTGGCTTGCGCCAGGCACAAAGTCAGCAGGAACAGACCGGCCAGTTGGGTGGTGAAGGCCTTGGTGGAGGCTACGCCGATTTCGGCTCCGGCGCGGGTCACATAGGCCAGGCTGCACTCGCGCACCATGGCGCTGGTGGCCACGTTGCAAATCGTCAGCGTGTGCTGCATGCCCATGCTTTGGGCGTGTCGCAGGGCGGCCAGCGTGTCGGCGGTTTCGCCGCTCTGGGTGATGGTGACGACCAGCGTGTTGGGGTTGGGCACCGAGTCGCGGTAGCGGTATTCGCTGGCCACTTCGACGTTGCAGGGCACCTTGGCAATGCTCTCGATCCAGTACTTGGCGGCGCAGCCGCTGTAGTAGCTGGTGCCGCAGGCCAGAATCAGCACCGAGTCAATCTGCTTGAATACCCGCGCAGCATTGGCGCCGGGGGCGTGGTTCATTTGCAGGTCAAACAGCTCGGGCGTAATGCCTTCCACACCTTCGAGCGTGTCGGCAATGGCGCGCGGCTGCTCAAAGATTTCTTTTTGCATGTAGTGGCGATACGGCCCGAGTTCGGCCGCTCCGCTGTGCGCCAGCACCGTCTTGACCGGGCGCTGGGCCGGGCTGACCGCCTTGTGGGCCTTGTCAAACAGCCAGTACTTGCCCAA
>CAKZJN010000107.1 GCA_936943465.1 uncultured Rhodoferax sp. | reverse complement strand
ATCGAAATACTGGACTGCACCAGCACCGCCATGCGCCAGGGCCGTCTGCGCTCCGGAGCCAACCTCTTATGCGACCACGACAGCCGGGATGTTGTGGGCGTTATCGAATCTGTCGAGATCGGTGCCGACCGGGTAGGTCGCGCCGTAGTGCGCTTTGGAAAAAGCGTTCGTGCAGAGGAAGTGTGGCAAGACGTGATTGGTGGAATCCGCCGCTCGGTCTCCGTCGGCTACATGATTCACAAAGCGCAATTGGTCGAGACAAAGGACGGTGTGGAAACCTACCGCGTCACCGACTGGGAGCCCTTTGAAGTTTCTCTGGTATCCGTGCCCGCTGACGCTTCCGTCGGTGTGGGCCGTAGTGCCATCCCTGCCCAGGCAGACAAAGGCCTGTGCGTCACCGTCAATGTCGAAGTCGAGGTCGAAGACCCCGCCGAAGACCCAGCCGAAGACGCTGCAGAACCCCCTGAAGCTGCCACAGCAACCCCTGCAATCACCCCATCTTCTTCACAGGAAAAAACCATGTCCGCAATCGAAACCCCTGAAGTGCGTAACCACGCCGCAGAAATCTCCAAAGTAGCCGCCACCATCCCCGGTGGCGCCGAAATGGCCATGTCCGCCATCCAGCGCGGCCTCACCGTCGAAGCCTTCCAGCGCGAAGCTCTGGAAAAGCTGGCGTCCAAGCCCGTGCCTACCGCTGACGTTGGCCTGGACTCCGGCGAAGTAAAGCGCTACAGCGTCATGCGTGCCATCAACGCCCTGGCAAACCCCGGCGATGCATCCGTGCAGCGTGCAGCCGCATTCGAGCGCGAGTGCTCCGAGGCTGCCAGCGCCAAACTCGGCAAGCAAGCCCGCGGCTTCATGGTGCCCTACGAAGTGCAAAAGCGCGACCTGGTGCAAGGCACCCCCACCGCCGGCGGCAACCTGGTGCAAACTGATCTGCTCGCAGGCAGCTTTATTGATGCCCTGCGTAACGCCATGGTCCTGAGCGGCCTGGGTGTTCGTATGCTGACCGGCCTGCAAGGCCAGATCGCCATCCCCAAGCTGTCCGGCGCTGCCACTGCCTACTGGGTAGCTGAAAACACAGCACCGACTGAGAGCCAACAAACTGTTGGCCAGGTCACGATGTCGCCCAAGACAGTTGGCGCATTCACCGACATCAGCCGCCGCCTGATCAACCAGTCCAGCCTGGACGTGGAATCCATGGTGCAAAACGACATCGCTACCGTGCTGGGCCTGGCCATTCAGCAAGCTGCCATCAGCGGCACGGGCGCATCCAACCAGCCCTCCGGCCTGCTCCAGCTGGTCACTCCTGGCGTTCTGGGTGGTACCAACGGCCTGGCACCTACCTGGGCACACCAAGTGGCCCTGGAAACAGCAGTGGCTGTGGCCAATGCCGATGTGTCGAACATGGCTTACCTCACAAACGCCAAGGTGCGTGGCAAGCTCAAGAGCACAGAAAAGGCCACCGGTACCACCGGAAACTTCATCTGGTCCGAAGGCGCTACGCCCATCAACGGCTACCAGGCCGCCATCACCAATGCCGTGCCGTCCAACCTGGTCAAGGGCACATCGGGCGCAGCCTGCTCGGCCATCATCTTCGGAAACTTCTCTGACCTGCTGATCGGCATGTGGGGCGGTCTCGACCTGATGGTTGACCCCTACACCGGATCCACTGCCGGTACGGTGCGCGTGGTGGCTCTGCAGGATGTTGATGTTGCCATCCGCAACGTCGAATCCTTCGCCACCATGGTTGACGCCCTCACGGTCTAAGTTGAACTGAGCCTGATCATGTTTTCCGAAGACCTCAGCGCATTTTTCGATGTGGCCAACGGCTTTGCCGCAAGTGCCACGTTGAACGGCTCGGCCGTCTCCGGAATTTTTGACAACGGCAACAGCCTGGGTTCAGTCGGGATGATGGGGATGTCCAGCACAGCCCCATCGTTCACGCTTCCCACGGCATCTGTCCCCGCATCGCCCATAGGCACCTCCCTGGTTATTGGCTTGTCCAGTTACCTGGTGGCGGCCCATGAGCCCGATGGGACGGGTGTGAGCCTGTTGCTGCTGGAGAAAACTGCATGAGCACGCTCATCAATACAGCCGTGACGGCCATTGTGGCTGCACTCAACAGCGCTCCGGCCGTGTGCTCGCACATTGACCGCGTGCGGCTGCGGCCCGTGGCCCAAAGCGTGGCCCTGGCCGTCGCTGTGCGGCCTAACCAGGCCGAAGTGGTGCAGTTTCAGCTATCCAGTCTCCCCGTGGGATGGGCTACCACCATATCAGTCGAGTGCTACGCCAGATCCGGCGCAAGCACTGCCTCCGATGTGGCAGTGGACGCCCTGCTGGAGTCTGTGTATGCCCGGCTGATGGCAGACCCCACGCTGTCTGGCGCTGTTGTGGCCCTCCAGCCCAAAGGTATTTCCTACGACTTTGATGCAGATGGCGAACAAACCGCCTGTGCATCCCTTGTATTCAACGTGCTCCACCGCAGCGTGGGTGCAACCCTTTCTTAACAGGAGAAATTCTCATGGCCTATAACTTCCCCGAAGGTTCGAAGTTTCAGTTCTCGACCACATTCGCAGCCGTCAAAAACGTCACTGCTATTTCCAACGCCAACCCTGCCGTTGCCACATCCGTCGCCCATGGCTACACCACCTCGGATGAATTCTTGTTCACCAGTGGCTGGGAAGATGCAACCAACAGCGTGTTTCGCGCCAATGTGCTGACTGCCGACACATTCGGCGTGCTGGGCCTCAACAGCTCCAACACTGTGTATTTTGGCACTGGTACCGGCACCGGTACTGTGCAAAAGATCAGCGGCTGGACCGATGTTCCCCAGGTGCTTAGCATCTCCAATTCCGGCGGCGACGCGCGCTTCACCACGGTGCAGCCACTGGCCAGCCGCAACGCTATCCAGATCCCCACCGGCTTCAATGCGGCATCCACCACGCTCACGCTGGCTCATGACCCCGCACTGGTGGCCTACCAGACCATGCTGGACCTGTCGCGCAGCTTTACCAAGGTGGCCTTCCGCGTGGTTGGCGCCGCCGGCACCTCCTACGGCTACGGCTACCTGAGCGTGTCCGAAGTGCCGCAAAAGCAGTCCGGCCAGGTGGACCAGGTGACATGCGCGATCTCCATGATCGGCCGCACGATTTCGTACTAAGCCGGTTTTGCGCACGGCAGGGCAGGGCGCAATCCTTGCCCGCCCGGTCTTGCCCGAGCTTGGCACGCCGTGCGCATCCCTGTACCGCAAGGTGCAGTCCATCTTCTCGGGCCTGTTATCAACTTTCATCGGGCACACCATGGCAATCAAAATCGTAGTTTCAAACACCGTTGGCTTTCGGGTCAAAGGCGCAATCAATGATGAAAAGGGCGTCTCGCAGCCTTTCCACTTCGACCTCACCTGCGTCCGCCTGAACAGCGAGCAGATCCAGGCCAAGCTTAAATCAGACTCCGAGCTATCCATCATCGAATTCCTGGTGGACGTGGTTGAAGGCTGGAGCGGCGTTCGTGATGCCGAGGACAAAGTGGTCCCCTACAGCGAAGCCAGCCTGCGTGAGCTGTGCCTCATCGCTGGAACTGCTCGACTCGCCTTCAACACCTACTTGGGTGAAGTAGGCGCCAAGGAAAAAAACTAGCAGCGCTCGCCCGCCAGGTAGCCAGCCACACCGCCACTGAAGACCATGACCCAGCCGAACTCGCCAACCCTTTCATTGCCGCGCTGCTCCCAGTCGTTGACGATGACCAGGAAGGCGAAGTCGGCTACTTGTGGCCTTGCAATGTGCCAGCCTGGAATCATTGGACCGCTGTCCAAACCCAGTGGCGCACAGGCGGAATGGGCGGCGCTACCGGGCTGGATTACGCGGGCGTTCGTGCGTACCTGGATGAATGCGATCTTGCTGGGCCTGACCGGCAAGACGTATGGCGCGGCATCACTGCTGCGGAGCGCGGCACGTTGGATGGCTGGGCAAGCAAAAAGAAAGAGTGAGTCTCACCATGGCAACTGAAGTCGGCATCCGGCTGAGCGCAAAGGATGACACAGGAAGCGCATTCGGTAGTGTCGCCCGCAATCTCGACTCCCTGAAGGTCAGCGCTGCATCGGTTGGGAATTCTTTGGCAGGCCTTGGCATTGGCCTGTCTGCCGGCGCGTTCGTGGCATTTACGCAGGGCGTCATTAACAGCATGGACGCGCTGAACGATTTGAAGGACGCCACGGGCGCAAGTATCGAGAACATCAGCGCCCTGGAGGATATTGCCCGGCGCAGCGGTGCCAGTTTTGATACGGTCAGCACGGCCCTGATCAAGATGAATCAGGGACTCAATGCCGCCAAGCCTGGAAGCGACACAGCGCTGGCAATTGAGGCCATTGGCCTGAGCATCAAAGACCTCAAGGCCCTGGACCCTGCCGAGGCCTTGCGCCGTGTGGCCGTTGGCCTCAGTGGGTTTGCTGATGATGGGAACAAGGCGCGCATCACCCAGGAGCTTTTCGGAAAAAGCCTCAAGGATATTGCACCGCTACTAAACGACGTTGCAGATGCAGGCGCGCTGGTTGGCAAGGTGACAACCGAGCAAACCAAGGCGGCCGAGTTGCTGAACAAGCAGTTTTTTGCATTGCAAACCAATGCATTGGATGCCTCGCGCACACTTGTCAATACATTCATCCCAACCCTGGGAACCATTGCAGCGGAGTTCAATCGAGCAGATACGGCTGGTATAAATTTCAGCAGCTCAATCGGTGGAGTCATCAAAACCGGAATCCAAGCAGCCGCTGTTGTGGTTTCAGATTTCGTATTCATCCTCAAGGGGATTGGCACCGAGATCGGCGGAACGATTGCGCAGTTCAATGCACTTGGCGAGGGTGGCGGTGTTTTTTCAGAAAAAGGGCGCGCCGCCTGGTCCGCCGTCGGCAAGGCGATGCAGGAAGATGCTGCGCGCGCCCGGGCGGAGCTGGACGATTTTCAGCGCCGCATACTTGAAGTGTCCCCAGGCGCCAAGGGAAGCGCAGCAGCATCAACCGAACCCAAAAAACCAGCGCTCGGGGACCTTGATGCAGAAAAAGCCCGACTGAAAGCGCTGGAGGAATCCCGGACCAAAGCCGCCAAGGCTGCCGAAGAGTTCAAGCGCGAGCTGCAAGCGGAAAGCCAACTGCGGGACACCCTATCCGGCTACAGCGCCAACTATGCCACTGAGGTAAACCGTCTGGCAAAGGCCTACGCTGCCGGCCGCATGGGCCTGGAGCAAATGAGCGCGGCCCAGCTTGCAGTATTCCAGCAACAGCCCATAGCCAAGGCCATGGCAAAAGATCAGGAAGATGCTGCAAAAGCTGCAGCAAAAGCCTATGCCGAAGAGCAAAAGGCCTACGAGGACAAGATCAAGGCACTGGACAACTCCGCCGGATCGGTGGCCGCTCAAGTCCAAAGGCTGCAGGATGAAGAGACAGGCGCCGCCCTGGCTGCAGCAAAGAACATTTCGCTGGCCGTCGCCATAGAAGAAGTCGGCTTGGCCCGCATCCGCGAGACCTACGCCAATGAGGCAGCCAACAGCGCTGACGGACAAACCCTGCTTGCACTGCAAAGGGAAATTGAGTCGCGCGAAAAGATCATCACCCTGCTGGGTAACAAGGATGCGCGCACCGCAAATGCGGAGGCCGTCAAAAAGGCCGGCGAGGACTGGAAAAAGACCGCTGAGCAAATCGAATCCAGCATCACTGATGCACTTATGCGCGGATGGGAAAACGGCAAGAGCTTTGCAGAAAACTTCCGCGACACCGTAGTCAACATGTTCAAAACCATGGTGCTGCGCCCGGTAGTCAGCGCCATCGTCAGCCCGCTGGCCGGAGCGCTCACGGGCGCCATGGGTATCAGTACGGCAGCCAATGCGGCTGGCACGGTGGGCGACACCGCTTCTGCCATAAACGGTGCCAGCATGCTTTCCAACCTGACTGGATTTTTCACTGATTTCAAGATGGCATCTACCAATGCCATTTATGAGATTGGCGGGAAGCTCACGACCATGGGCGCTGAAAAGCTGGGCAGCATCGTCACCCAAAATGCCACGGCCATTGGCGGGTTTGTCAACGCTGCTGGATATGCCATGGCGGCGGTCAGCGCCATTGAAGCTGCCAACCAGGGTAAATGGGGGCAGGCCATCGGAACGGGCATTGGCGCATGGTTTGGCGGCCCATTGGGCTCTGCTGTGGGCGGAGCAGTTGGTGGGTGGGTAGACAGTGCCTTCGGCGGTGGCCATGAGTACACCACGGGCTCCGGCATCTCCGGAAAATTCAGCAAGAGCGGGTTTTCTGGCAGCAACTACCAGGACTGGCGCAACAACGGAAGCTCCGGCTTCTTTGGCATAGGCGGCAGCGGATCCAGCTCCGGGCGCAATTACTCGGGCATGAGCCAGGGCGCCACAGACCAGCTTTCTGCGGGCTTTGCATCCATCCAGTTCGCTGCCGCCTCCATGGCCGTGTCACTGGGCCTCAATGCGCAGAAGGTGATCGACTTCACCAAAGACATTACCGTGGCCCTTTCTGGGGACGCGGAGGCCAACAAAAAGGTTATCACCGACCTGATGAGCAGCATTGCAGACGATGTGGCCAACACCGTGGCGCCCAGCATTGCCAGCTTTGCCAAGGATGGCGAAACAGCAAGCGCCACGCTGGCCCGGCTGTCCACCAGCATCATCAGCGCCAACTCTTGGTTGTCCATGCTCCGGCAGCGCCTGTTTCAGGTTTCTTTGGCCGGTGGCGATGCGGCCAGCCGTCTGGCTGATGCCTTTGGTGGCCTGGACCAGCTCGCAGCCAGCAGCAAGGCGTTTTACGACACGTACTACACCAATGCCGAAAAAGTCTCTGCCAGCCAAGAGGCCATGACCAATGCGCTGAAAGACTACGGCATTGCCCTACCCACCAGCAAAGCCGCCTTGCGCGACCTGGTTGACGCCATGGACCTGAACACCCAAAGCGGGCGCGAGGCCTATGCGACCCTGCTCAAACTGGCGCCGCAGTTTGCAGAGACTGCCGCGCTCATGGACCAGATGGCCACCGACGCCGCCACTGCACTGGTGAAGGCCTTCACGGCCAACGGCGAGCTGGTGCCTGCGCTGGATGCCGCAGCTCTCGCCATGACCGGCATACAGGATGGCGTCACCACTTTTGTGGACGGCATCAGCCAGGTGCACACCGTCATGCTGGATACCAGCTCACCGGTGGTCAGCTTCAATGGCTACATCGAGAGCCTGTCAACCGGCCTCACGGACGCACAAGTGTCGGCCCTGTCGCTCCAAGATCAGGTCGCCTCGCTGGGTACCGCATCCAGCAAAGCGGTGATCGACTTTGAGGGTCTGACTGGAGTCCTTGCCAATCTGGACACCACCACCTTTGTGGCCGTGGTAACCACCGTGTTCGACAAGCTGGCCGCACGCATCAGCAGCACTATCGACGCAATCACCGCTGAGCGCGTGGCCGTGCGCGAGGCTGCACTGCAGATCGTAAACCCTACGGTCATGAGCAAGCAAAGCATCCAAGCAGGCATTGGTGGCATCAACACCGCCTTGCCAAGCAATGGTGGCCTGATCGCCGCAAATGCCGCGCTGGGCCTTGCCAACAACGCACAAACCTCTGCGCTTGACCGCGTGACCAATGCCAATACGTCGCTGGTCAATTCGCAAGATGCGCTCAACACATCAAAAAACACGATGGCCAATGATGTGGCCTATTACAAAGACAAGGTGGCCGAGTTGCACAACCTTGCCAACTCCAACGGGTATTCGGCAACCAGCGCGCAGATCAGCGGTGGCGCGGTTGATATGAGCAACACCGCTGGCCGATACAACGCGGCCACGAACCGATTTGCAGATTTTGGCTACGTGAGCTGGGTTAACCAGGGTGGCCTCAATGGAATCAATGCCACCACGGCACAGCGGATGCCCTACTACGACATCATCAATGGCGCGAACCCGAAAATAGCCGCTGACGAAGCCGCCATAGCTGCAGCATCTGCAGCCATCTCCCAGGCCACGGCAAGCGTCAACGCAGCCAATGCCGCTGCCACTGTGACAACCGCAGCACAGGCCACGGCAGCGCAAGCAGCCAAGAAAGCCTTGCTCGACTATCAGAGCGCACTGCAAAACTTTGCCATTGACTCAGGCAAGTCCGTCACACGTCTGTCCAAGCTGCGCGAAGAAACGGTCAAGTATTACGACGCGCAAAAGGCACTCTCCGACCTCATGGGAACCAGTGCCGCAACGTTGCGCACATCGGTAGCCAACTACCGTTATTCGCAGCTAACTCCCGAGGCGCAAACGGCAAGCCTGCAGGCGCAGTTTTCTTCTGCCTACACCATGGCCCTGTCCAGCCAGGCAGACGGCTCCACGCTGGCAAGTTATGCCGACAAGCTGAACAACACGCTGAGCCCGCTGATTGACAAGCTGAACGAAACCGGCCAATCCAGCCTCGTCACCAACTATTTGGCCCAGGCCGAAGCCGTGGCCAAGCTGCTGGAGGACAACGCGCCAAAGAACTACCAGGCTGACAGCCTCGCCATGCTGGGTGATATTGATGCCACGCTGGCCGCGCTGGATGCCTCTGCACAGTCGGCAGAGAAGATCATTGCCGACGCCATCACCGCAGGCTCTGACCGCACCGCCGCGGGCCTGCATGCGGTGATCGCTGCCATCACCGGCCAATCGGTACCGGCCTTTGCCACGGGCGCCGCATTCTCTCGCGGGGGATCGGTCGTCAAGCGCCCGTCCCTGTTCAACATGGGGCAGATGGCAGAAGCCGGTCCCGAAGCAATCATGCCGCTGGCCAATATCAACGGCAGCTTGGGCGTGCGTGTGTCGGGCAGCAGTGATGCCATGGTGCAGGAGCTGCGCGCCCTGCGCCAGGAGGTGGTTAACCTGCGGGCCGAATCACAGGCCACAGCCATTGCCACAGGCAAGACGGCCAAGCTGCTCGATGGGGTGGTACGTGGCGGCGACTCCATCAACACGGTGGCGGCAGTATGAAAGTAACAAAACCCACCGCAATCACATCGGCCATGCTGGTCAGCAGCACGGCCACGGAGGCGTACAGCGCCTGGAATAGTGCCACAGCCTACGCGCTTGATGCGCGGGTGATTCGTACCACCACCAACCGCATCTACCAGTGCATCCAAGGCCCCAGCACCAACAACACGCCGGAAACCAGCCCGCTGTACTGGACGGACATTGGCCCCACCAACCAATGGGCCATGTTTGACAGCGAAATAAGCACGCAGACCGCCGCCGCGTCTACCCTGACGGTAGTCATCAAGCCGGGCCTGTGCAACAGCTTGGCCCTGTTCGGGCTGGAGGGCACCACGCTCACCGTCACCGTGCGCGATGCACTGGCGGGCGCCATTGTTTACTCATTCACCAAGTCGCTGGATGGCACCATTCTGGCCGACTGGTACCAATACTTTTTTGAGCCGTATGTGCAGCTCTCCGAAGTGGTGCTGACCGACTTGCCGCCCTATGGAGACGCCCACATCACCATCACCATCACCAGCGGCAGCACAGCCAAGTGCGGCATTTTGGTGGCGGGCACGGTGTATTACCTCGGGCAATCCCTGTCATCGCCCAATGCCGGAATCATTGACTACAGCCGCAAGGACACATCGGCGCTGGGCGTCACCACCTTTGTTCGCCGGTCGTTCAGCAAACGCCTGTCCACCAGCATGTACCTGAGCAATCAGCAGCTCAACAAGGTACGCAGCATCTTGTCGGACTTACGGGCCACGCCCTGCGTCTGGATTGCCACGGAAAGACCGGGCTACGAAATGCTGACCCTGTACGGCTTCTATCGGGATTTCTCCATCGCCGTGGAGTACGCGGACGGCTCGCTTTGCAACCTTGAAATTGAAGGCCTCACATGACCATACCCACACAACCATCCATCACCAGCCCGCCCACGCCGCCATCGCGTGCGGATTCGGTCACGTTCGCCACACGGGGCGATGCGTTTCTAGGCTGGTTTCCCACCGCCTGGACAGACCTCACCGCCGCCATGGCGTGGATGATTGCACGCACCCAGGAGGTTTTCGACTGGTCCAGTGCCGCCCAGTCAGATCGCATCTTGGCGCAGACTGCCGCCGCCGCTGTGGCTGCTGCAAACCCTGCCGCCAATGCTGCAGCCGCCGCCGCATCCGCCGCCGCGGCAGCGGGCTATGCCAGCACCGCTTTGGCTACCAATCCCGATAGCCCGGTGCGCTTCAACCCGCGCCGGATCGCCGCTGACCTCACTGTACCCAGCACCTACAACGCCGCAAGCACCGGCCCCATTCAAGTCTCGGACGGCGTGACCGTCACCATTTCCGATAACGCCACCTGGAGCATCACCTAATGTCTACCCTATCCGTTCGCACAGTCACCACCCCTGACGGCCAGCCCGTTGCATTCCCCAATGGCATTCGCGTAGGCACCGCCACCGGCGCCGGGTCTATCAACCATATCGGCGTGGCCGGTCAGCAGGGTTTTGGCGTGGGCATTGCCCCGCAACTCCCCACTGGCTTCGCCAAGCTGTACGGCACCGAAGACCCTGCCAGCGACAACTATGGCAACTACCAGTACACCGATGGCTCGGTCATGGTCTACGTCCCGGCCTTCTTTTACAAGTACGGCACGGGCGCCAATGGCTTGGCCCTGAATGTGGTGGATGTGAAGGCATTCAGCGCCTATGCCGATGTGGCCACAGCCAATGCTGCAGGCTATGCGCTGCACCGCGCCTTCTACAACGGCGGCTCCATTCGACCCGGCTTCTTTTACGACAAATACAAGTGCTCACTGAATGGCACCGTGGCCAGCTCGCTCAAAAACGGCAATGCACTGACCAGCGCCGTGCGCGGCAGCTTGACCACCGCCGTATTTGCAAGCTGCACCGGCAACGGCCAAACGCCCGCCAATGCGTTCTATGGCTCCATCGCCGCAGCCAAGAGCCGGGGCAATTCATTCTTCCCGCACACCCAGTTCATGCGCAGCGCTCTGGCCTTGCTGAGCCTTGCGCATGGCAGCGCCTCCAGTACCACCACCTACTGCGCGTGGTACAGCGCCGGGTCTACCAACTTCCCCAAAGGCAACAACAACAATGCGCTGGGCGACGCCAATGACGGCAGCATCGCCTATGTGGCGGACGGCAACGGCACATACCCCGGCTGCGGCAAGACCGGCAGCGCCAATTTTTTCAGCAAGACCACGCACAACGGCCAAAACTGCGGCGTGGCCGATGTGAATGGCTTGGTGTGGGACATTGAGCCCTACGGCCTGACCAGCAACGGCACCAACTACTATTTGCTCAACACCGCCGTGGATGTGACCACCATCACAGCCGGTAACACGCTGGCCACCGATGCATGGGGCGCCACGGGCCTTGCGGCCATGTACACCGACATTGGCACCACCAATGCCAGCCTGACTGCCAGCAACTCCAACAAGACGTTTGGCTCGGCTGCGCAGGTTCTGTCCGAGGCAACCAGCGGCACCGCGTGGGGCATGACCGGAGCAGGCGTACCACTAGCCTCCGGTGTGGGTGGCTCCAACCAGTTCGGCAATGACTACATGTATGACGCACGGCCAAACGAGCTGTGTGTCGACGCTGGTGGGTTTTGTAACGGCTCGTCGGTCGCGGGCGTCTGGGCTCGG
>CAKZJN010000106.1 GCA_936943465.1 uncultured Rhodoferax sp. | reverse complement strand
AGTTGTTTGAGGAAGTCTTTGGCCGAGCGCAGGTAGGCCGCCTTCAAGCCCGACATGCGGGCCAGTGCCGTGGTGATGTCGATGTCGCCACTGGCGGCAACCTGCTCGGGTATGGCTTCGAGCGGTTCGCCCGGCTCTTTGCCGGTGATCTGCAAGATCAGCCGGGCCAGCTTGCGGACGTCAAACGGCTTGCCTACGTGTTCGTCCATACCGGCCGCGATGCATTCGGCACGGTCGGTCGACATGGCATTGGCGGTCATGGCAATGATGGGCAGGCTCTGCAAGCCGAGCTCGTTGCGGATGTAGGCGGTGGCGGCATAGCCGTCCATGACCGGCATTTGCACGTCCATCAGCACCGCATCGAACTGCGGGTTGGCGGCTGCCACCGCCTCCACGCCCAGTCGCCCGTTGGCCGCCAGCGACACCAGCGCGCCTTCGTGCGACAGCAGTTCTTCGGCCACTTGTTGGTTGATCAGGTTGTCCTCCACGACCAGCAGGCGGATGCCCGTCAGCGGCCGGCTGCCGGCCGCGCGCAGTTCGGCCCGCAGTTGGTGTTCGCCACGGACGGAGTCGGTTACCGCTTCGCGCAGCAGCGCAGCCGTAACCGGTTTGATCAGGTAGCCGTCAATCAGGTGCTGTTCGGTTTCGGGCCGCTCCTGCAGGCTCTCGCGGCTGTGGGCGGTCAGCATCACGATGCGCAGCGGGCTGCTGTCGGCCGGCCGGGGCAGGGCCCGCAGTTGGGCCGATGCGGCCCAGCCGTCCATGCCGGGCATGTGCCAGTCCATCACCACCGCATCAAAGGGACGCAAGCCCGCAGCCGCGTCCTGGCGCACCCGCTCCAGCGCCTCTTCGCCACTGGCTACGGCCACACTGTCCCAACCGTTGGACTGGCACAGTGAGAGCGTCAGGTCGCTGGCCACCGGGTTGTCCTCGACCAGCAGCACACGCATCGGAGCCGGAGGTGCCACGGTAGCAACCGGGTCTTCCACAATGGGCAGAGTCAGGCTGAAGAAGAAGGTGCTGCCCTTGCCCATGACGCTGTCTATCTGAATCTCGCCACCCATCATGCGCACCAACTGCTGGCTGATGGCCAGGCCCAGCCCGGTTCCGCCAAACTTGCGCGTGGTGGAGGCCTCGGCCTGCGTGAAGGCGCCAAACAGCTTGGCCTGTTGCTCGGGGCTGATGCCAATGCCGGTGTCCGACACGGCAAAACGCACTTCGACCGTGCCGGCCTGCAAGGCCACCACGCCCAGTCGCACCACGACCTCACCGCTGGCCGTGAACTTGACGGCATTGCCCGCGAGGTTGATGAGCACCTGCTTGAGGCGGGTGGAATCCACCACCACCGACTGTGGCAGGCGGGCATCGAGGTCGTACAGCACCTCCACCGGCTTTTTGGCCACATAGGCACTGAGAATGACCGACAGATCGCGCAGAATTTTTTCCAGCTCGACCGGCTGCGGGTCGAGCTCCATCTTGCCGGCCTCCACCTTGGACAGGTCCAGGATGTCGTTGAGCAGGCCCAGCAGCGAATCCGCCGCACTTTTGGTCTTGCCGATGTAGTCCGCTTGCTGCTGCGACACATCGGTCTTCTCCAACAGCGTCAGCATGCCCAGAATGGCGTTCATGGGGGTGCGGATTTCGTGGCTCATATTGGCCAGGAACTGGCCCTTGGCCACGGTGGCCGATTCGGCCGCAGCCAAAGCCTGGCGCAAGCGCTCTTCGGCGGCGCGGCGCTCGGTAATGTCCTGCAGGGCGCCCACCAGCGCCACCGCCTTGCCAACCACGGTTTCGGCGGCGCCCACCACGCGCACCCAAATCGGGCGTCCCTGGGCGGTGACCATGGGCAGTTCCAGGTCCGAGGGGGTCCCGTCCCGGATTGCTGCCGTCAAAGCCTGCTGTGCCAGGTCGCGCACTTCGGGCGCGAACAATTCCAGCGAGCGTTCCGGAGTGGGCACATAGTCGTCATCCACCTCGGAGATACGCCGTGCCTCCTTGGTCCAGGTCATGACCCGGCTCTGGAGGTCGAGCTTCCAGCCGCCGACGCCCGAAATGCGGCCGGCCGTGGCCAGGAACGCCTCGTTGGCGGCCAGCGCCTGCGAAACCAGCTTGGCCTCATGGATGTCCTGCGTGGCGCCAGCCATGCGTTGCGGTTTGCCGTCGGCATCGCGGTACACCTTGGCTCGGGTGCGGAACCAGCGGTAACCGCGGTCCTTGGTGCGAATTTGCACCTCCAACTCGAACCCGGTTTGCCCTTGCATGGATTCCTGCATCTTTTGCTGGTTGAGCGACAGGGAGTCGGGGTGCAGCAAGCGCAAGTAGTTACTACCCTTGGACTGCAGTTCATCGGGGCTGTAGCCCAGCAACTTGTAATAGTTGGGCGACCACCACTGCGCATCGTGGTGAATGTCCATCCAGTCCCACAACCCATCATTACCACCCTCAATCGCCAGTTCCAGGCGTTTGGTGGCCTCGGCTAGCGCGGCTTCGTCACGTTTGCGCTGCGTGATTTCGATGCGGATCGACACATAGCGCTCCACCAGCCCATCGTCGCCAAAGAAGGGCACGATCATGCTGTCCACCCAGTACAAGCCACCGTTCTTGTTGCGGTTGCACGTTTCACCGCGCCAGGGCGTGCCATTCGAAATGGTTTCCCACATGTCGATCCAAAACTGCGCTGGGTGGTAGCCCGAATTGATCATGCGGTGGCTATGACCCACCAGTTCTTCCCGGGTATAGCCGCTCACTTCACAGAAGGCATCGTTCACTTCGGTAATCCGGCCGTCACGGTCGGCAATCGACACCAGTGCCAACAGCTCCAGCGTACTGAGCAGCGTTTGCGAGTTGCGCATGGTTTCTTCCAAGCGACTCTGCATGTTCTTCTGCCGGCTGACATCGGCCCCGACCTCGATAAAACCTTCCAGGTTTCCGGCCGCGTCATAAAACGGGCTGACTTCGGTTTCCACCCAGTATTCGTGGCCGTCCTTGGCACGGTTCAGTACTTCAACGCGAGCGGCCCGACCGTGGCGCACACCCTCTTGCAGTGCCCGCACTGCATCCTTGTCGCTGTTGACCGAACCCATAATCTCGCCGGGCGTGCGCCCGATCGCGTCGTCCGGTGTGTAACCGGTCAGGCGCGTGAAGCCGTCATTGATCCAGGTAATGCGGCCCTGCGCGTCCAGCACCGCGACCGAGTTGGTGGTGTGCCGGGCTACGCGGGCCAGGCGGGAAAGGTCCTTGGTCAGGTTGGCCGCGATGCGCTCGGCACGTACCCTTCCAATCATCAAGAGCCACACACCCAGCGTCAGCAACATGCTGATCGCACTGCCACCAACTCCGATGTACGCCAGCACCGGGTTGTCGCTGACCCGGCTGTCCATCACCGTGGGCCTGAAGTCCAGCATCAGTGTGTGGCCGCCGATTTGTGTGGTTCGCATGAACGAATCGGCCTCGGTATCGGCAGCCGCTAGCGCGTCACCGGGTGAAATCTGCTGTGCGCTGTCGTAAACCAGATTCTCGGGCGTCGGTGCCCCGTCATAAACGTGCAGATGCACCGTGTCACCGTTGACCTTGCCCACGTCCCGCAGGAGCTCAGAGGCCACGATCGGTGCATAGGCCAGCCCGCTTAACTTGTCGCCACGGAATACCGGCAGCAGGTAAAGAAAGCCGGGGGTCTTGCCGGCGTCCTGAACCAGTTCGATCTTGGCGGTGAGGGTCGGTTCGCGCGTTTGCATGGCCCGTTCGGCAGCGGCGCGGCGCCGCGCTTCCGAGCCAATATCCAGACCCAGTGCCGCACGGTTGACTTCCAGCGGTTCAATGCGTGATACGACAAACAGGTCGGGCGTATCCCCTTGGGTCAGCACCGAAAAATCGGGTGCCTGGTCGGCACGTTGCTGGCTTTCAAACCGGTTCAAATCGGAGCGGTTGACGGGCTCGATCAAGCCGAATCCGCGAATGCCAGGGTATTCCTTTGCGAGATTGCGTGTCTGTACCCAAGTGCGGAACTCGGAACGGGTCACATTGTCCGTGGCGGCATAAAGGGCCTTCAATCCCAGCAGCCCCTCCAGCGGCATCTTGAAGCGCCGCTGTATTTCTGCTTCGACGCTTTCGGTGCGGCGCTCGAACTGCTGTCGTTGCTCCTGGTCCAGGGCAGATTTCTGCCAGACCATGAGGCCACCCGTCAGGGCCAGGCCCACGACTTGCGTAACACCGGCCACGGCAAGGGCGCGTTGGTAGGAAGCCGAATTGGAGTTGTTGCGTTTGGAGTTGGGATTGACCGCCACCACCGCCGAACGGATGCGCCAGAGCGCGAGCGGGGCGGTAATGAGAATGAGCAGTGAGACGTCCAGCAGTCCCTCGCCCACCACACTCAGATTGGGCGTGATGACAGGGAGTAGCAGCATCACCGCCAGTTCCGCCAGCGCGATGATGCCCAGAATTTCAATCAACAGCCGAATGGACCGGCCGGCAAATGCACCCTTCATGCGCGTTGCCGGCTGACTAGCCTTGTTGAAACCATCTCGGATCCTCAAGTATTTTGGTTTTGCTCCCTGTGCGGGATGGTCAACATTATGGCGCGCGTTTTTCGGCCATTTTGAATTGGGTTCGGCGTACTACCGCCGCCCCTTTGCGTTACGCGCGCTGCTCCCGGCTGGATAACGCAATGCCCATCACGATCAGCACAAAGGCCAACGCATGCCACCAGCCCGGTGACTCTGCCAGGAACACGGTTGACAGCAGCGCGGTAAACAGCGGGGTGAGGTTGATGAAGTGCGACGCCACATGCGGGCCGGCCCGGCGCAATCCGGCGCCAAATGCGGCATAGGCAACGATGGCCGGACCAATCGCCACATAAACCAGTGCGGCGGCAAGCGGCCAACCCCAGTCCACATGGGCCGGTGTCAAGGCCCATTCCCCCGCGGTGAACAATGCCGACCAGCCCAGCCCGAAGACCAGTTGGCTCATCAAAAACACCGGCCACTGGGCCCGCAAGCTGGCCGACTCGGGGGAAGGGTGGGCCAGCATCCAGCTATACAGTGCCCAGCCGATAGACGCCGCCAGCACATAAAAGTCGCCTGGCACCAAGCGCAGGTGCGCCAGCACCGTCCACTCCCCGCGGCTCAGCACCAGCAGCACGCCACCAATCGACAGGCTGGCTCCCAGCACCTGCCGCAAACCAACGGCTTGGCCAAAAAACAGACGCCCGATCAGCAGCATCCAGACCGGCGTGCTGGCGCCCACCAAAGTGACGTTGATGGCCGTCGACGTGTGCAACGCCAGGTAGTTGAGGGCGTTGTAGCCGCTGGTGCCCAGCAAGCCCAGCACCGCGAAGCGTCGCCACTGGCTCCACAACTGGCTGTCCCGGCGCAACACACTGCCGGCGACCGGCAGCAAGAGGAAGAACGCCAGAATCCAGCGCATCAGGTTCAGTGTCATGGGCGACACCAGCGGGCTGACCAAACGTCCCACGACGGCATTGCCCGACCACATCAGAGGCGGAATGATGAGGAGAAAAACGGTCAAGGGATTCAGGCGCGGGTGCATGTCGCGCACTGTACAAGGCATTGCCCTCAGGGGCGGGTTGGGTCATTTTTTCATGGCACTATGGCGACACCAACCTCCCTTTTTGTAGCCAATACGAGAGACACGCATGAGCCAAGCCACTTCCCGCGCCATTCACATCGCCCAGCACGGCGGACCCGAGCAACTCACCCTGGTCAACGTGACCGTGGGGGAGCCCGGCCCCGGAGAAATCCGTATTCGCCACCAGGCGGTGGGCCTCAATTTCATTGACGTGTACCAGCGCAGCGGGCTTTACCCGATGAACCTGCCGATCCAATTGGGTATGGAAGCGTCCGGCGTGGTGGAGGCAGTGGGCGAGGGCGTGACGCACCTCCAGGTGGGTGACCGCGCGGCCTACGCCAGCCAGCCGCCCGGCAGCTACTGCGACCTGCGGGTGATGCCGGCCAAGTGTGTGGTGCGACTGCCCGATGGCATCGACTTTGATACCGGCGCCGCCATGATGCTGAAGGGCCTGACCGCCCAGTACCTGCTCAAACGCACCCTGCCGCAGGGGGGACTGAACCGCGGAGACTTTGTACTGTTTCATGCCGCCGCCGGCGGCGTGGGCTTGATTGCCTGCCAGTGGGCCCGCGCCATGGGCCTGCAACTCATTGGCACGGCGGGCTCAGACGCGAAATGCGCGCTGGCCAAGGAACACGGCGCTGCCCACGTGATCAACTACGCCACCGAAGACTTTCAGGCCCGCGTCAAGGAGATCACTGGCGGCAAGGGCGTGAAAGTGGTGTACGACTCGGTGGGCAAAGACACCTGGGACAAGTCGCTGGACTGCCTGGCCCCCTT
>CAKZJN010000105.1 GCA_936943465.1 uncultured Rhodoferax sp. | reverse complement strand
CCCCTTCATCTGGTCGGAGAGCGACTGCTTGTCCAGAATACGCAGCACCGCATCTTCGCCGTGGATGCTCGGGATGATGGACACCCGCAGGTCAATCAGGCGGCCTTGCAGGCTCACACGGAAGCGGCCGTCCTGCGGCACGCGGCGCTCGGAAATGTCGAGCTCCGACATCACCTTGATACGCGAAATGGTCTGCTCGGCCAGTTCGGCCGTCGACACCGAGCCCACCGTGCTCAGCACGCCGTCCACCCGGTACTTGATCACCATGCCCGAGCCCACCGACTCCATGTGAATGTCGCTGGCGCTGGCCTGCAGGGCGTCAAAAATGGTGGAGTTAACGAACTTGACGACCGGGCTGCCGTCTTCGGTAATTGAGCGGTAGCTCAGTTCTTCCACCGCACCATCGCCGCCGGGCAGGGGAGCGCCGAGGTCTTCGGTGGACTCCAGCGACTCCATCGCGCGCAGGCCTTTTTCCTGGCGCGTCAGATACGCCAGGATGTCACTGCGGTGGCAAATGAACTTCGCGTAGTAGAAGTCCAGGTTGGCGTCGGCCCACTGGCGCAGCTTCTGGTCAAACGGGTCGGAAATCACCAGCACGAACTGTCCGGCTGCGTCTTTGAGCAGCAAGCACTCGCGCCGAGCCATGTCACGGAAGGGCACCACGTCGAGCGCCATTTGCATGGCATTGATCTGCGACATGGTGACCACTGGCAGGCCCACGCGCTTGCTCATTTCGCTGAGGAATTGCGCGTTGTCGAGTTCCAGAATTTTTTGCAGTGGCTCCACCATCGGCAGGTTCTGCACGCTGGCGTGGTCTTTGGCCTCGCTGAGAAGGCCGACAAACTGCGATGGGGTGGCGCTAACTTTTTGTTCGCTCATCGGATGCTTCCCGCCAGTTCGAAGATCGGGAAATACATCACGACCACAATGAAACCGATTACCAAACCGATGAAGGCCATCAGCAGGGGCTCGAACAACTTCACGAACCAGTCAATCCATTGACTGATTTCGCTGTCATAAAACAACGCGATGCGCTCCATCATTTCACCCATTTGTCCTGTTCTTTCCCCCACCCGTAGCATACGGGCAGAAACCACGGTCGTCAGCCCGTTTTTCTCCATCGCCACGGATATGGGAGTGCCCTCGCGAATCAGCCGGGTGGCAGCGTTCAACTGTTGGCTCAGGGCACCGGGTAACAGGTCGGACACCAGTTCCAGCGAAGCCACCGCCGGCATACCGCCGCGCAGCAACATGCCCAGCGAGCGGTAAAAGCGTGCCAGTTGGTAGACCCGGATGCGCTCGCCCAGGGCCGGAAACTGCTGCACGGCTTTGACCAATTTGGCTGGCGTGCCGGGACGGGTCAGCCAGAAGACCAGTGCCACAACGCCCACCCCGATCGCTACCAGCAACATGCTGCCGTAGTCCTGGGCAAAGTGCCCCCAGTCGATCAGCAGGCGCGACATCCACGGAACATCACCGCCGATGTCTTCAAAAATCTTGGCAAAGCGGGGCACCACATAGCCCAGCAAAAAGCCAATCACCAGCGTACCCACCACCATCAGCAGCACCGGGTAAATGCTGGCGCTGACGATCTTCTTTTTGACGATGTCGAGCTGGCTCTGGTAGGCCACGTATTTTTCAAGCGCCTCCGGCAAGCCGCCGGTGCGCTCGCTGGCCCGCACCGTGGCCACAAACAGCGGTGGAAATACCTCGGGAAATTGCGCGAGCGCGTTGGACAGTGAACTGCCGCTAAACAAGTCAGCCACCAGTTTGCCCAAAATGTATTTGCGCTCGTTCTTGGTTTCTTTTTCGTTCAGTGTCTCAATCGACTCCACCAGCGCCAGACCGGCATTCAGCAAGGTCAGCAACTCGTGGCTGAAATGCCCCACCGGAAAGTCCACCTTGCGCTTGCGCAGGGTGGGCATGCCAGCCGACGCACCACCCGAAATAGACAGCACACGCAGTCCGCGCTCGGCGGCCGACTGCAGCGCGAGCTCCTTGGTGGGTGCCTCCAGCGTCAGTGTGCGAATCGTCGCAGACTGGTCCACTGAACGGATGGTGAATTCCATGGGCTCGGTAGGCTAGGTAAGTCCGGTTGGATGCGCCCTTTGGCTATTCCCAGCTACCCAAGTCAGCGTCTTCGCCGGCACCGCCAGGCACGCCGTCCTTGCCGAACGAAACAATGTCGTACTCACCCTTGGTACCGGGGCGCTTGTACACGTAGGCGGTGCCCCACGGGTCGGTAGGTACGCCCTTCTTCAGGTAGGGGCCATCCCACTTCACTTCGTCTGCGGGCTTGGCCGTCAATGCGCCCAGACCCTGCTCGGTGGTGGGGTAGTGGCCGGTATCCAGGCGGTACTGGTCCAGCGCCTTGCCAAACGACTCAATCTGGGCACGGGCTGTCTTGACTTCCGACTTGCCAACTTGCTTGAAATACATGGGGGCCACATAGCCCACCAGCAAGCCAATGATGACCATCACCACCAGCAGTTCCAGCAAAGTGAAACCGCGCTTGTTGTGCAGACGGAATGCCATGGTTTAGCCCTTTACCAGTTTGCGATACTCTTTCACCACTTCGTCGGCGCTGGGGAAGCCGTCCAGCTTGACCCATTCCTTCTTGCCGCCCGCATTGATAAACATCAGCGGCACGTGGTTCATCTTGTCACCGCGATAAGCACCAAAGGTCTTTTGAACCGCGATGCTGTCGGCCAGCGTGCCGGTGTAGTGCTGCCATTGCGGCTTGGCACCAAACTGCTTGGCATAGGCCACCAGACGCTCGGGTGTGTCGTATTCGGGGTCAATCGAGACCGAGATGATGCGGGTGTTCGCCAGGTCCGCGCCCAGTTTGTCCTGGGTGCCGGAAAGAATCTGGCTGGTCACCGGGCACACCGTGGTGCACGACGTGTAGATGAAAGCCAGAATGGTTGGCTTCTTGCCTTCCAGCTCTTTGGCCAGGGTGGTTTTTGTGCCGTCTTGCTTCACCATGGGGGTAGCGCCAACAGCAATGTTCACCATGCTGCGTTTGACAGCGGCCTTGGTATCGACTTGGTGGTTTGCGTGGGGGTCGGCAGCGGGAGCGGCCATGGTCGACATATCGTGACCCGCCATGCTGTGGTTGTGGCCCGACATATCGTGGCCGGCGTGCGGGTCAGCAGCCAGTGCTGCAGATGCAAAACCCATGCTTGCCAGGGCAAGCACAGCGGCCGAAAAATAAGCGGTCCGCTTTTGTGAAATTCCGAGATTCATATTCTTCCCTACGCCCCAATTGATATTCGCATCTTCTCGACGCATTATGGTAAGCGAAGCGGAGGCTAGAACTGACGAAAGTGCCTCAATAATTCAAAACCCCGTTCCGCAACCGATATAAATCCGGCCAAGATGCCGTTTGGGCGCAGGGCGTGTTTGCCTTGCGCGATAAACGGTCTTGACCCCGAAGCCTGTCGATTCGTCCGCACCCAGGGGCGCCGTGCGCACGATTTACGAACCGGCCCCGGTTCGTCCAATTACTTGGTCGGAGCGGCAGCAGCGGCAGCGTTCAGGCACTGCACCATGAATTGCTTCTTGGCTGCGCCTTCCAGCTTCTTGGCAGTTGCCTCTTGCTGGCACTGCAGGCCCTGGCTCTTCTTCTCGTGTGCTTTGGCTGCTGCTGCATTGGCGGGAGCCACGTCGGCAGCCACGGCCACCAGGGAAGTCAACACGCTAGCGGCAACGATTAGTTTCTTCATCATGATCAATTCCTTTCAAGAATTAAATTAAATTTACTGACATTTTTCGCAGCTGACGAATCGTCGACCACTACTCTCCCGGACCTGCAAACCTAACCTACCCAACCCACTGCGCCAGCTCCAGCGCGCAATTCAGGCTGTTCTCTTGTGCCGAACCTTACGGAACCATCCATTCGGTAGCGGGCACCACACTCTTGCCATCGGCAGCGAATCGAACGATATAACCCCCTTTGGAGGCAAACCGTTGACCGGGTGCCAGACTTAGGCGCGGGTACACCGTGGTGCCTTCGCGTTTCATCATCACCTGAGCCGTCTGTCCCGGCATCGGCCGAGGCGACTTGCGCGCCTCTGGCTGTGCCAACCTTTCCATAGCGCCTTGTGCGCCTCCAACGCCGCCCTTGTTGTACCGCGCCGTGCTCAACTCGCGAGCCTCGTCTTCTGCCTTGGCGCCTTCGCGCAGGCTCAGCATGTTTTCAGCACGTTCCAGCATGTATTCCACATGCACGTTGTCCAGCATGTCCGTGAGTGTCTCGGTCAGGTAACTCATGGCAAAGTACACCTCGGACTGCAAGGTCTCGTCGCGTAACTCCAGCTTGGCTACCTTCAGCCACGCGTTGAAATAGAACAGGCCCGCTGCGCGCTTTTCAGGCAACTGGTACGGAAACAACAGGTGCACCGCAGGCTTCCAGGCGTCGGGCAAGGGCGCATGTTCTGCACCGGCCATGCGCGAAGACACATACACCGTTCCCTTGGGCACCGGCACCTCGCTCAGTGCCTCGACATCGCCCTTGGGCCACCACAGCATCACGGCGTCGCGCGGGCCCACATCGGCCAGTGCCTTGGTCAGGCTGGCAGGGTCGGTGGAGTCGACGCTGCGGGTCACCACCGGCACCGGCTTGGTGCCTGCCTTCAGCAGCGTTTGCAGTTGCGCGGCACCGGTGCGTCCGGCCATGTCACCGCGGTGCAGTTGAATCAACCGTGCCGGTTTGTTGGTGTTGAGTTGCTGCGCCAGCAATCCGGCTTCCAGCGTCACGCCATTCGAGAAATACAGCGAATAAAAATCTTTGCTGGCGTTGGCAGGCGGGGCGTCCACGCTCGGGAACCAGCAACCTACACGCTGGCGCTCGCAAAAATCGTGTACCGGTTGCCACTGTCCGGTACCCAGCCCGGACACCAGCGCAAACACCGGTTGCGCGCGGTGCCGTTCTTCCAGTTGCGCGGCCCAGGTTTCCGGGGCGCCCTGCAGTTCCCAGACCGCCAGATCCCAGTACCGGTTGGTGTTGTACATCATCTCGGCTGCCGTGCTCATGGTGCGCATACGCGGAGCAAAGTTGCCGTTTTTCTGATTCAGCGCGGCCTTGAGGGTGTCCAGGAACACCTGCTTGCGCTCCGGGCTCACGTCGGGCGTGATGACCGTGGCAAAGCGAATCGTGCGGGCATCCACACCGGGCGACCACTTGGACGACAGCGTGCGCAGGTACGAGGACAGCCCCCGCAAATCGGCATCGCTGAGTTCAAAGCGCGGCATGATGGGGCTCAGCTCGCGTCCGTTAACGTGTTTGCCCTGTCGCATGGCAGCGGCAAAGCTCTGTTCATCAAAGGGCGCATGCCTTTGATTGAAATTCTTGATGTTTCGGAAATTCATGCTGACTACAGCAAGCTGGTCATCCGAAAAAATAAAGCGACCGGCAATCGGGGCAACCTGGTCAACACCTTCCACCGATCCGAGTCCGCTGCGGCGGTGGCAATTGGTACATGCCACAGGAGCGCCTTGCAGCTCCACACCACCAAAACGCAGGCCCGTAATGGGCTTTCCATTGGCACCGATACCTTCTTGGTAAATGCGGCGACCGATTTCTAATTCTTCTGGAGAACCCACGCCAGCAAGCGCTTGCGCGCTGCCGGGTGGTCCTGTCCTGTCATTTGCGTCGGCCATGGCCCTGGCCGGCATCGCGGCAAAAACCGGCGCAATCAGGCCCGCAGCCAAGAGGCTGCCAACCACCAAACGCCGGAATGCCTTTTTGAAGCTCACTTTTTGATTTCCAACAATTCAACGTCAAACACCAGCACTTCGTTTGGGCCAATGACATCACCGACACCCTTGTCGCCATAGGCGAGGGCGGACGGAATGACCATTTCCCACTTGGAACCCACAGGCATGTGCTTGAGGGCTTCACGCCAACCCGAAATCAGCTGACCCATCCGCATGGTCGAGGTCTTGCCTTCCAGCGTGGCATCAAACTCCACGCCGTCAATGCTGGCACCGCGGTAGCGGGTCACCACAGTGTCGGTTTCCATGGGTTTGGGGCCGTCACCGGCCTTTACCACGCGGTACAACACACCATTGCTCAGGGCCACTGCATCGGGTTTGGCCCGGTAAGCAGTCAGGAACTCAGCGCCGCGCTTGCGGTTCTTGGCACCCAGGTCACGCAGACTCGAGGCCATGGTGCGACGCAGTTCAACCTGCAACCCTTGCATTGCTGCGCGGATTTCGCGGTCGTTCATCTTCATCTCTTTGCCAGCCAAAGCGTCACGCATGCCCTGAATGACCAGCTCAATATCAAACTCAACGTCATTTTTGGTGAAGTTGCGAATAGCCATCACGCCGGTGGAGTAGCTGATCTGGTCCTTGGTCGT
>CAKZJN010000104.1 GCA_936943465.1 uncultured Rhodoferax sp. | reverse complement strand
CTAATGGCGGAATTGGAGTGGAATATGCTGCCGGAGGAAGCCTACATGACTGGGGTCGAAAATCACAAAATATTTACACCATGGCGATCGTCGTGTCTGGCACATAGGACTGGGTGCAGCGCATATCACTGGGGCCTTTAGGAGGGTTCCTGCCAGCCCTGCACCTTAAAAATTAAGCTTTTAGAGTAATCCGTTGAATTGGAGTTCGTTGAGGAAGGTTGAGCAGTGGGAGATTTATTGTGCTTTGGATTTCAATATGCCAATCAGGTGACTAATGCAAGTGAGCTGGGCCGCTCGATGCGATAGATTTATTGCACGCTGCGACTTTCTCAAAGTTTGTCCCAAGCAACTGTTTCAACTTTCTTACTTTTTCCTTTATCTTGTGGTTGGTAACCTCTGAATGATTCAGCAGCAAAGCTGCAATGTTCATTTGAGTCACTTCAATTCCATCTACTTCCAACTTGCGGACGGCTCGACCTACGTCCACGTAGGCTTGTCTACGCCGCCTGATATTAGCCTTTGACCTGAGTCCATCCACCTTTGCAATCAGCGAATTCCAACCACTAAAAATAGGAGCTAACATGGGCCAGCTTGAAAGAGTTGACTCAAAGTCAGTAGAAGTTATTCCAAATCCACTGCAAATCTCCAGCTTGGTGGATGCAATGACCTCTCTGTAATCACCCAAAGTCAAAACATTGTTGTTTGTGGCTGATGTCAACTGTTCAATGATGGCATCTATATCAGGGTGTTGCCAGCCACCCTGAGTAAATAGGGCTCGTGCGTCCGTGCCTTGTGGCAGGGGCACGATGTGTAAATTCCCAAAGGGCGCAAGGCCTGCAAAGCCAAAATGCGTGGTTTTATCCTTGGTGCGCATTTGTTTGGAATTAGCTCCCCACATTACAATGGCAAGTGGCGGGCATGTGAACGTGACGTCTCCCCCTCCGTATGGGCTTATAGGATTCTGGACCCATTTACCAAAGCCGATGACTGGTGCTTTCTTTTCTGGCCAGGATTCAACAGGGCCGGCCCAGCCAAAAAACGGCGCTCCTTTTCGTGAAGCGCCATCAAAATGGTGAATACATGGCCTTGACCCTACTGGCAAAAAAACTGATGTGGCTTCATTTTTACCAACCGCTACACCCTCTTGCTGAATATCCTCATTCATCTAACTATCCTCAATAAACACTATGTTGACCGCTCGCACGACGTGCAGCGCGTAGTGGTTATATTGTTTAAGGACGAGACAAATTAGCAAAGAAATTTCGTTCGCGATGAAATTTATTGTTGGAGAAAAAATACAAAGTGGTTGCGAACACTTTGTCCTAAATGGGGCGTTCGAAAAGCAGCATCATTCGTTGCCGTCCCCAAGCGCACCATCGTCAAAGCGGGTAATTCAGGTTATAGCTACCATAATATTTGAGGCGTATCACCTGCACCTTTTTCAGTTCTCAGGCCTGGCAACCTTGGCGCGCTGGTAACCTTCAACAATAGCCGCAGCCAGTTCGGCCTTGCCGGCAAGTTGAACCTGTTGTTCGTGAAGGTCCAGAAGAACGCCGACCAACTGTGCGTCTTGTTCATCTAGGAAATAGTTTTCATCTTGGAGCGCGCGGATCCGGCACTTGAGAACTGCCTCTGCCGCCGCATTGAAATCGTTCATCAGGTCGGCACCGTAACCGCGCTCGGCAAGAGAAATTGCCGAATATCCGGTGACCACCAGTTCGTTGAAGTGCTCGAACTGCCCAAGACCATTGGTCAGCGCATAAAGCGCCCTTCTTCCGGCCAAGCCAATGGTTATTTGGGTCGTCTCGCCAACTGGCTTCTTGGCAAAGGCCCGCCACACGGGATTTCCGGTCAACATGACCATGTCTCGGGTATTGCTGCTAAGACTTGCTGACTTTTGCTTTGCCTTGGGTTTTTTCTGAACCATTCCCACCTATTGTCTTTGTTGGTTACTTCCAAATTCTATTCAGAAGATACCCCAGCCTGGCGCCTGCCGTGAATAAACGATCTTTCATGACTGGCAAATACCGCTGAATATACTGCGCATCAACCATTCGCCCTGGGTAGAACCCGTTGATGGCCACCAACTGGCACGACTCTTCGGCCGCCAATGCTGGATTCCACGCCGAGGCGTTGTTTGACGACTTTGAATCGGCCAGTTGCGAGGCAAGCGTGTTTGCATCCATATCGAGGCTCCGGATCAGCCCGGAATCCCACACCGCATGCAAATTGGTACCCCGCTTGAAGGCTTGCAGTTGGTAAGTATTACCGCCCCGATCTTCCCCGAAGCCCGCATGAAGCGGCTGGTGAATGTCGCCCACAAAGTGCACGAGGTATTTCAGCGCAGTAAGGCGTTTCTCGTCTGAGGCGTTGGATCCCAAAACTGCAGTTGCCTTTTCAATAGCGGCCACCACACAACGTCCATCTGGACAGTCCCTCTCAGCCTGGAAATTGCAGTCCCCTTTCGGAAAATTCACGTAGTGCCAAGGCCCAGTTTGAGGACTGCGGTGCTCATCGGCCCAGGTAGATATGGATGCCAAGGTTTCTCCCGGCTCTAAAGCAAGGAGACGAGCCACCTCGGCCTTGGCTTGCGGGGTCAATTGCTTTTCAGCAATTAGGGCTATGACCTGATGGCCCTCACTGCCCCAGGCCCACGCCGGCCCACAGAGCAGATGGGCAACCAGGGCGGCCAGAATCGAATTCAGGCAATACTTGGAAATCATCTTGAAGCCGTGTGAAGCTGAGGGTGGTCCATCAAGTTTCGGCAGCTGCTCTGCTGCACAAAATAACCATCTCGGCAGGCCACCGGGCGTGGCGGTCATGCGTGTACCAGACCTAACGTTGCAGGCGCGCTCGGTAGGACAGCAATGAGCTGCTCTGAATGGAACGGTTGCATAAAGTCCTGAATGTCACGCTTGGCTTCTAACCATTCCTGGTAGCGGCCAGGCGCCAATATGGCGACCATGCGCTTTTCATCTGCGGGCTTATGGAACTGATTCATCAGTGGATGGCTCTGTGCATTGATGGTCAGCATGGTGAAACTGTGGACCCACTCACCCCTTGAAGACTTCCAGTTGGACCACAGGCCAGCAACCCCCAAAGGATCGCCATCGACATGCTCGATGCGGGTGGATACCGCTTTGCCCGTGCGCCAGTCGGGCTCGTAGATGGCCTGTGCAGGAATGATGCAGCGCTGGTTTCGCTTGTAGGCGTCCCTAAAACTGGGTTTCTCAGCTGCTGTCTCGCTGCGGCAGTTGTACGTGCTCTTGGTGATTTTGGTATCAGTCGCCCAGTGGGGGACCAGACCAAACAGTCCGTTGATCGCCTCTGCTGCAGGAACCGCTTCATCCCCTACATCGCTGTGGGGATGTTTGCGGATGAATGCGCCCAGGTAGCCCGGCCACATGTCGAGTTTTCCGGTCTCGGCGGGCGGCTCAATGCCGAAGTGGCGCAGATAACGCTCACGCTCCTGGAAGGCTTGGTAGTGACTACACATTGCACAAATCGTACTTTGGAATAAACTGGATGAATGTACAGTAGTATTTCACATTCGAAACCAGTCCCGGTTGCAGACGCCCCGACCTGGATGCTTCGAATCCAGAACAAAGTGTGCGCCGGCTTTCCGTCGCCGGCAGAGGATCTTGGCGCCCAGCGTATTGATCTCTCAAAAGTGCTGATCAAGCACCCGCAGGCCACCTATTTGCTAAAGGCCAGTGGCCACTCCATGGTGGAGGCCGGAATCTTTGACAACGACATCCTGGTGGTGGACAGGGCCGTCAAACCCCGACACAACCATATCGTGGTGGCGGTGGTCGATGGCGACTTCACCGTCAAGAGGCTCTATCAGCGCGCAGGGCAGATCAAACTCAAGGCAGCAAACCCCACCTTTGCCGACATCACACCCAAGGATGGTCAGGAAATCGTGGTGTGGGGTGTGGTGACTGCCACCATCAAACAGTTCGGAACGTAGGTAGCTCACATGTACGCCCTTGTGGATGGAAACAATTTCTATGTGAGTTGCGAGCGAATTTTTCGGCCAAGCCTGAACGGACTGCCGGTGGTGGTGCTCAGCAACAACGATGGTTGCGCCATTGCGCGCTCTAACGAAGCCAAGGCACTGGGCATAAAGATGGGCGCGCCCTGGTTCAAGATCAAACATCTGCAGGAAAGTGCGGGGTTGGTCGCACTTTCCGCCAACTTTGCTCTGTACGGCGACATAAGTGACAGGATGATGAGCCTCTCAGCCGGACTTGGACCCACGCAGGAGATCTATTCCATAGACGAGTCCTTTATTGGCCTCGATGGCGTGCGAGGCGACCTGGTTGAGCGCTCACACAAGGTTCGATCGCGAATATTGCAGTGGGTCGGTGTCCCTTGTGGCATTGGCATCGGTCGCACCAAGACGCTCGCCAAGTTGGCCAACCACATCGCCAAGACTGCAGAGCGCAAACCCGGAACCTATCCAGATCACTTGGCACAGGTGTGCAACCTCGAAGCGCTGTCGAAACAGGAACTGGAGGCGGTGCTTGCGGCGACCGAAGTCGGTGAGGTTTGGGGAGTAGGGCGGCGCATTTCCAAGCAACTCATGGAAGGCGGTACCAAAACTGTTTTGGATCTGATGCGCATGGATCCGGCGACCGTTCGGCGTGGTTGGTCTGTAGTCTTGGAGCGAACGGTGCGAGAGCTGCAGGGGATGCCCTGCATCGGTCTGGACGACTCGCCGGCACCCAAGAAGGAAATTGCCACCACCCGGTCGTTTGGCCATGCGGTGATGGAGCTCTCAGCACTGACGGAGGCCGTCAGTGAGTTTGCAAGCAGGGCCGCGGAAAAGCTTAGAAGGCAGCATTCCTTGGCTGGCGAGATCATGGT
>CAKZJN010000103.1 GCA_936943465.1 uncultured Rhodoferax sp. | reverse complement strand
CCTACCGGTTCGGGCAAGACCACCACGCTGTATTCCACCCTCAAGCGCGTAGCCACCGAAGAGGTGAATGTGAGCACGGTGGAAGACCCGATTGAAATGATCGAGCCCTCGTTCAACCAGACGCAGGTGCAGCCGCAGTTGGAGTTCGGCTTTCCACAGGGGCTGCGCGCGCTCATGCGGCAGGACCCGGACATCATCATGGTGGGTGAAATTCGCGATCTGGAGACCGCAGAAATGGCGGTGCAGGCGGCCTTGACCGGGCACCTGGTGTTTTCCACGCTGCACACCAACGATGCGCCCTCAGCGGTAACCCGCCTGCTGGAACTGGGCATTCCGGCTTACCTGATCAATGCCACGCTACTGGGCGTGCTGGCGCAGCGGCTGGTGCGCACCCTGTGCACCAAATGCCGGGTGCCGGACGAGGAAGCCACCCGCGAAAAGCTGGCCGAGATCGTCAAGCCCTGGCAGATCAGTGGCGGCTACAAGCCCTACAAGCCGGTCGGCTGCGTCGATTGCCGCATGACCGGCTTCATGGGGCGCATGGGGCTTTATGAGTTGCTCGAAGTGACTGATGGATTCAAGCAGCGCGTGACCAAGGAACCGGTGATCGAGGCGCTGCGCAAACAGGCGCTGAGTGATGGCATGCGGCCCTTGCGCCTGGCCGGCGCCCTGCGCGTGGCCGAAGGTCTGACGGTGGTGTCCGAGGTGCTGAGTTCGACCCCGCCGATGGAATGAGCCGAAGCAGGAATTTCCCGTGCAACTGAAACACCAGAAAGACTTCTTCTCCGGGCTGCTGTTTATGGCAACCGGCTTGGGCTTTGCCTGGAGCGCCTCGCGCTACACGGTGGGCACCGCTTCGCACATGGGGCCCGGTTTTTTTCCGCTGCTCTTGGGCGCGCTGCTGACGATTCTGGGGGGCGTGATTGTCTACAAGTCGCTGCTGTTTGAGACCGAAGATGGTGGCCGTATCGGGCCTTGGGCGTGGCGCCCGGTGATTTATGTGGTGCTGGCCAATCTGTCCTTCGGGGTGCTGATCGGCGGCTTGTCGTCCATCGGGCTGCCGCCCATGGGGCTGGTGGCGGCGATTGGTGTGCTGACTGTGGTGGCGGCGCGCGCCGGCACCGAGTTCCGCTGGAAAGAAGTGCTGGCACTGGCGCTGATTCTGGCCGCAGGAAGCTACGTTACCTTTGTGTTGCTGCTCAAGCTGCAATTGCCGGTGTGGCCGGCGTTTGCGGGTGGTTGAAGGCGCGGCGGTATGGAACTTCTGAGCAATCTGACCCTGGGTTTTGGTGTGGCCTTTACGCCCATGAACCTGCTGTACGCCCTGGTGGGCTGCCTGCTCGGAACCCTGATCGGTGTGTTGCCGGGCATCGGTCCGATTGCCACCATCGCCATGCTGCTGCCGGCAACCTACGCGTTGCCGCCGGTGTCGGCGCTAATCATGCTGGCGGGCATTTATTACGGGGCCCAATACGGCGGTTCAACCACCGCCATTTTGGTCAATCTACCGGGCGAATCGTCCTCGGTGGTGACCTGCATCGACGGCTACCAGATGGCCCGCATGGGCCGTGCCGGACCCGCATTGGCGGCTGCCGGTTTGGGCTCCTTTTTTGCCGGTTGTGTCGGGACGCTGGTGCTGGCGGCCTTTGCGCCGGTGCTAACCGATCTGGCGTTGCAGTTCGGGCCGGCCGAGTATTTTTCTCTAATGATTCTGGGGCTGATTGGCGCGGTGGTCTTGGCGGCAGGCTCGTTGCTCAAGGCGATTGCCATGGTGGTGCTGGGGCTGCTGCTGGGCTTGGTGGGGACCGATGTGAATTCCGGTGTAGTCCGCTTTGCTTTTGATATGCCCGAACTGACCGATGGCATCGGCTTTGTGGCCATCGCCATGGGGGTGTTCGGGTATGGCGAGATCATCGCCAATCTGGCCCAGCCGGAGCACGCGCGGCAGGTGTTTACCTCCAAAGTACAGGGCTTATGGCCCACGCGGCAGGACTTCAAGGACATGACGCCGGCCGTGCTGCGCGGCACGACGCTGGGCGCTCTCTTGGGCATTTTGCCGGGCGGCGGCGCACTGCTGGCCTCGTTTGCCTCGTACGCGCTGGAAAAGAAGATTCCCAGCAAGCCCGGCGAGGTGGAGTTCGGCAAGGGCAATATTCGGGGTGTGGCAGCGCCCGAATCGGCCAACAACGCCGGCGCGCAGACGTCATTCATTCCGCTGCTGACGCTGGGCATTCCTTCCAATGCGGTGATGGCACTCATGGTCGGCGCCATGATGCTGCACAACGTGCAACCCGGGCCGCAGGTCATGACGGTTAACCCGGAGTTGTTCTGGGGGCTGATCGCGTCCATGTGGATTGGCAACCTGATGTTGGTGGTGCTGAACCTGCCGCTGATCGGCATGTGGATCAAACTGCTCAGCGTGCCCTACCGTTGGCTGTTTCCAGCGATTGTGCTGTTCTGTGCGATGGGCGTGTACACCACCAACCACAGCGTGTTTGACATCTGGCTGGTGGCCTTGTTCGGTTTTATTGGCTACGTCTTTCACAAACTCGACCTGGAGCCAGCGCCTTTGCTGCTGGGCTTTATTCTGGGCCCCATGATGGAAGAGTACCTGCGCCGTGCCTTGCTGCTGTCGCGTGGGGACTGGAGCGTGCTGGTGACGCGCCCGCTGTCAGCCGGGCTGCTGGCGGCAGCGCTGGTGATGGTGGCGCTGGTGTTCTTGCCGGCGGTGAAGTCGCGCCGCGCCGAAGCCTTCGTGGAAGAGTGAACATAAAGGCCGAAGGTCTTGCGCAAAACGGCGAAAATCACGGCATTCCTTTTCGATTTTGATCACCCCGCGCTCTTTAGCGACCCGCTATGCATTCGACCACCCCCCACGATGAACATTGGCCCCCGGTTGGCTCCGGTTTGTGGACGCGCTGGTGGGGCTATCTGGCGCGCTGGCTGCTGTTTGGGCTGGTGGTCAGTGTGTTTGCACCGGTGGTGGACGGCCCCGAGCCCTTTTGGCAGCGCAAGTTGCTGCAGGCCGGCTTGGGCCTGCTGTTCGGGCTGGTCTGCGCGGTGGTGTTTACGCTGGCAGAAAACAGCTGGAATGCCCACCGGGTGAAGTGGAAGTCCTGGGCCATCGTGGTCGGCACCTGGCTGCTGGTCAAAGTGGTCTTTGTCAGCACGCTGGCCCTCATGGGCGCCGGTAACTGACCTGCTGGCGGCTCCAGTACGACGAACTGAGCGAGTCCAGCCGGACCTCGCCGCCCGTAGAAGGCGCGTGCACAAAGCGGCCTTCGCCCACATAAATACCGGCATGGTTGGCCACGCCTTTCTGCACAAACACCACCAGATCCCCGCTGCGCAAAGTGGCCGGTGGAACCGGTTGCCCCCAGCCGGTCAGTGCTGCTACGGTGCGCGGTGCCGGCACCTGCGCGCTGGACTTGTACACGTAGGCAATCAGCCCGCTGCAATCAAAACCTGACTCAGGCGTATTGCCGCCCCAGCGGTAGGGCGTGCCGACCAGGCTGATGGCGTGCAAGGTGACGTCGTTGGCCTGGTCCTGGCTCAGGCGGCCGGGCACTTCAGGCGCCATGCCAGGTGGCAAGTCGCTCGTCTCGTTGCGTTGGATCGGCGGCGCAGAGCACGCGGCCAGGCCCAAAGTTACGCATGCCGTCAACAGTGGGTAGTGCAAGCGCAGGTGCATGGTGTCAGGCAAACAGCGCGTCAAAACCCTGTTCCGGCTCGAAACGCTTGTTGCGGTAGCGCAGACGTGTGGGGCCGGGCATGGCACGCGTCTTGACGCTGTGCCAGGGGTCGCCGGGGTAGGTCAGGACGCGTTCGCCGGCTTCGTCAAACGGCTCGGGTTGGATCAAAGCGGGTGCGTTCTGGCGGGCCGCCTGCAGGGCCGAGGCCACGCTGGCATGCCGTGACAGGTGCGCCAGCGTCATGATTTGCGGCGGCGCCATTTCAATGCCACGGGCCCAGTACTGCTCCAGTGCCGCGCGCGGCGAGAGCCACACGCTTTGGGTGGTTTCCACATCGTCGTGCCGGGCAATCTGGTCCGCAGGCAAGGCGGCCACAAAGAAGCGCGTGTCAAAGCGTTTGCTGGAAATGGACGGCATCTTGGGCGTGATCCAGCGCGACCACGGGGCCACCGCCTGCGTCTGCAAGCGCAGGGCCGATTCGGCCAGTGCCAGGTTGAACATGCGGCCGTTTTGAAGCTGGGTGGCCAAGTCGCGGGTGTGCTGCTGTGTGGCAGCGTGGGCAAACAGCACGCCGCATTCTTCAAAGGCCTCGCGCAGCGCCGCCACAAACAGCCCTTTGGCTTGTTGCGGGTCCAGTTCGGGTTCGGCCAGTTGCGCGTGCAACTGCGCGGCCGGCTGGTCCAGGTGGGCGGCTTCATCGAGCTGGGCATCGGCTTCGTCAACCTTGCCACCCGGGAATACATAGGCGCCACCCAGCACGTCGGACAGGCCGTGGCGCTTGACCAGAAATACTTCGAGCCCCGTGGGGCTATCCCTCAAAATGATGACCGTTGCGGCATCTTTGGGCGGTGTGTGAATGATCTCTGAACTGATTTCCATGGGCGAAGGTTCCGCGTTGCCGCGAACGGTTTTTTTGATGGTCTTTATTGTGAACGGAGTGAGACATGACGATTGATTTCAAAGGTCGCGTAGCGATTGTGACCGGAGCCGGTGGTGGCCTGGGTCGCCAACATGCCTTGGCCCTGGCGGCCCGGGGTGCCAAAGTGGTGGTGAACGATCTGGGCGGCGCCCGCGATGGCTCTGGCGGCTCGCTTTCGGCGGCCGAGCAGGTGGTGGCTGAAATTCGGGCTGCGGGTGGTGAGGCGATTGCCAATGGCGCCTCGGTGACCGACTGGGATGCCGTGCAGGCCATGGTCAAGCAGGCGGTGGACACCTGGGGTCGCATTGACATTGTGGTGAACAACGCTGGCATCCTGCGCGACAAGACCTTTGCCAAGATGGACCTGGCCGACTTCCGCCTGGTCCTGGACGTACACCTGATGGGCGCGGTGCACTGCACCAAGGCCGCTTGGCCTTACATGGTGGCGCAACAGTATGGGCGCGTCATGCTGACCACTTCCAGCACCGGCTTGTATGGCAATTTTGGCCAGAGCAATTACGGTGCTGCCAAGCTGGCGTTGGTGGGCTTGATGCAGACACTGGGACTCGAAGGCGCCAAACACAATATCCGCGTGAATTGCCTGGCCCCCACGGCGGCCACCCGCATGACCGAAGACCTGATGCCGCCCGAGGTACTGGCCGCCCTGGAGCCCAAGGCCGTGACCCCGGCGATGCTGGTATTGGTGAGTGAAGATGCTCCCACGCGCACAACCTTGTGTGCCGGAGCCGGGCATGTGGAAGCCGCCCACATCACCATGACCCAAGGTGCCTGGATTGGTCTGGACGGTGACGCACCCGAGCGACTGGCTGCGCAGTGGGAGCAGGTGCGTGACCGCAGCGAAGAAATGGTGCCCCCGAATGGCTCAGCGCAGGGTGGCTACGAAGTGGGCCGCGCAACGGCCTATCTGAAGCAGGACTGACGTCGCTGCTGTTAACCGCCGTGCCTAGCGGTTACAGGCGGGTCGGCGCGTCGCTATTGGCGCTCTCGGGCGGATTGGGTTCGCTGGCCAGCGCAATCCGTTCGGCTTCGTCAATGACCTGGGCCGGCTGGGTGTTCGGCTCATTGACGGTCGTCGCCCCCACATTGAACCAGGGCGTGAAGCGGTGCACGCTGTCGTTGTTACCCAGAACATCCAGGGGCTCGCACATGATTTCGCGCAAGCGCTCGGTCATCTTGGTGATGACGCGGGGCTGCTTAATTGCCGTCAGCACGACGACGAAGCAACGCGGGTGGTACAGACCCACCACACAACGGAAGCCGACTGCACGCCGGATGCGAGCCGCCATAGCGGCCTGAATCTGCAGGTCGACGGAGGGGCCCACCGCTTCACTGAGTTCATACAAATTACGAATGTGCAGGCAAATCACGATGCTGCTGGCACCCAGTCGGCTGCTGCGCCAGAACGCATCATCGATCTTGGACAGCAGCACCGAGCCGCGTGGCAGACCCGTGACCGGATCCACACCCAGAGCGATATGGGACAGGCGTTGCAACTCGCGGATTTGCCGGTTGCGGTTAATCGCCAGCATCACCATGATCATGAAAAACACCACGGTGCTGAACGAGGTCAGGGCCCAGGTGTAAGGATTACCGCCCTCGGGGGTGAGTTGGTGGTTCAGCAGGCCAGCCAACGAAATGGCCAGAAAGAAACAACCATACGCCATGGTGCGACCCATCTGATCGCCCAATTGCGCCGCGCGCACCGAGGTAAAGGTGGCCAACATCACCGCAAGGCCGTTCAGGGCGGCGGCCAGTATGAAAATCTCGGGCGAGTGGGCGAAGCCCAGCACGACGCACAGCATGGCAACGATCAAGGCCGAAGCCAGCAAGACGTTGGAGCCCCAATGGATCGCGTAGTACACGTAGCGGTCGTCGGCTGCCACCCCCAGCCATTGCTTCAGGTACATCAGGACCATGGCGCCGCTCAAGGGCCCCAGGCTGCTTTTCAAAATAAGAACGGGGATGAGTGGAAGGTCCGGGTGCAGGTCCTGCGGCAGCCCCGAAAGCAACACGCAACTGGTGCCGGTAACGGCCATAAACAGCAAGCCGCGCCAGGACGCCATGGTCCGGTTGACAAATACATCCGCCACGGCCAGCGTGCCGATGGTCAGCATGCCGCCGAGCATGACTGACCAAATCACCGTTTCAAGGGTTTCAACGAATTCCATAAGCATGTATTTTGGTTGTTAGCGCAGATTCTAGAAGATGATGCAAGTCAAGGTATACCCCGGCGCTGCATAAAGAGGGCGCCTGTGTTAACTTCGCGCCCCTAGGAAAACGAAGGGCCATTGGTATGGAACAATTTTCGCAAGGCCCAGAAAAGGTCGCCATTGCGCGGCTGAAGGGTATCCGGCGCGGGCTGGAAAAAGAGAGTTTGCGCTCGCTGGAGACGGGGCGTCTGGCGATGACGCCGCATCCGGCTGCGTTGGGCTCGGCCCTGACCCACCCGCATATCACCACCGACTTCAGCGAATCCCAGCTCGAACTGATCACCAGTGTCCATGCCGGGGCACAAGATTGCATTGACGAACTGACGGCGATTCAGCAATTCACCCTGCGCTCCCTCGGTGACGAGATGCTGTGGGTGTCGAGCATGCCATGTGGCCTGCCGACGGATGATGAAATTCCACTCGGCCAGTACGGCACTTCCAATGTGGGCCGGGCCAAAACCGTGTACCGCAGTGGCCTGGGGCACCGCTACGGCCGGCGCATGCAGACCATATCCGGTATTCACTACAACTGGAGCGTGCCGGATGTATCCAACGAGCGCTACTTCGGCCTGATCCGGAATTTCCGTCGCCAGGCCTTTTTGCTGCTGTACCTGTTTGGCGCGTCGCCTGCGGTGTGCTCCACCTTTGTGGCGGGGCGGGAACACCGCCTGCAACCGCTCAAGGACGGGACCATGTACTTGCCCTATGCCACCTCGCTGCGCATGGGCCGCCTGGGTTACCAAAGCGACGCGCAGGCTTCACTGGCGGTGAGCTACAACAGCCTGGCGGGTTATGCCGAGTCGCTTCAAAAGGCTTTGACGCAGCCCTATCCCGCCTATGAGGATATTGGTGTGCGGGCGCCGGATGGAACCTACAAGCAACTGCAAACCACGTTGCTGCAAATTGAAAACGAGTTCTACGGCACGATTCGCCCCAAGCGCGTCATCTTCCCCGGCGAGCGCCCCTTGCACGCCCTGCGTGAGCGCGGTGTGGAGTACGTGGAAGTGCGCCTGATGGACCTGAATCCATTTGAGCCGGTGGGCATCAACGCCCAGACCTTGCGCTTTCTGGATGTGTTCTTGCTGCATTGTCTGCAGTCCGAAAGCCCGGATGACACGCCGCAGGAAATCGCGGCGCTGGCGCACAACCAGCACACCACGGCGGAGCGGGGGCGCGAGCCGGGCCTGACGCTGCAACGTGGCAGTGGCACCGTCAGCCTGAAGGACTGGGGCTTGGAAATTGTTCAGCAGCTCCGAGCCATTGCCGAACAGCTCGATGCGGTGCACGCAAGTAGCGACTACACGCGCGCCGTGTCGGATGCAGAACATGCCTTGCAGCACCCGGATTCAACGCCTTCAGCACGTGTGTTGCAGGCGATCCATGCGGAGCACAGCGGTTCGTTTGTGAGTTTTGTGCGGGCGCAGTCGCAAAAATTGCGGAAGGACACGCTGGCCATGCCCTGGTCAGCGGCGCAGCAGGCCGAGTGGGTGGCGCAGAGTGACAAGTCGGTGCAGGACCAGGTGGCCATTGAAGCGGCGGACACCATGCCCTTCGACATCTATCTACAGGAATATCTCTCGCCCAGGCGCCTGGTTGCTGGCCCGGTGCTGGTTTCTCCCTGAATTACGAGCTTGCAAACCGAATGAACAAGGGGCGCTTCAGGCGCCCCTTGTTCATTTTGGCAGGCCGGCTGTAAAGCCGATTCAGGCGGCCGGGGCTGCTACTTTGCGGGGCTTGCGTGCCGTCTTGGCACGGGCCTTGACGGGCTTGCCAGCAATGGCAACAACCAGTTCGCCGGAGCGTGCCTCGACGCGCGCAGCAACGCTGCGCACAGCGACAGCAGCCGGCACCATGGCGGCGGCCACGCCACCCAGCGCCTGGATGCCGCTGGCCTTTTCAAAACGGCTGGCTTGCATGGCTGCACTTTCGACGCCCTTGCTGGCCAGATCCATGGCCTTGTTGACCACCACTTCGGCACTGTCGGTGCCCATATCGACACCGCGAGCGTAGTACGCAAACACCTTTTGCTGCGCGGCCAGCGCGTTGGTGCGCACTTCGGCGGTCAGGCGGTTGCCCATGTTGTGGACTGCGCCCGACCAGCGCTGGTCGGCGTAGCGGCTAAAGCGTGCCTGGCCCACGCGGCAGGCCTTGATCACGTTGCGTGCGGTGGCGCCATAGCTGGCAATGAGTTCGTGGGTAACGTGGGCGAGCGTGGGGTTAGTCATGGAAAGCTCCGTTCAAACAGGAAGTGAATCGATAAGCGGATTGTCCGGAAGGGGCCTAGTGGCGGCACCTTAGAACTGCGTGTTTTCCTAGAGGAAGCAGCCTAAGTGCGCGAACGGCGGGAACTGTCCGACAATGCGCATCTACGATTTTTTGACAGACAGGTTCAGCGGCATGGCAATTCAGTGGTTTCCCGGGCATATGCACCTGACGCGCAAGGCAATTGCCGAGCGCATCAAGGACATTGATGTGGTGATCGAA
>CAKZJN010000102.1 GCA_936943465.1 uncultured Rhodoferax sp. | reverse complement strand
ATGCTGGGCATCGGCATTGGCGGCACCGCCGAAAAAGCCGTGCTCATGGCCAAGGAAAGCCTGATGGACGACCTGGACATGTACGAACTGCAGGCCAAGTCATCCAGCGGCGCGGCACTCACCCAGACCGAGCAGTTGCGTCTGGAGTTGTTTGAAAAGGTCAACGCACTGGGCATCGGCGCACAAGGCCTGGGCGGCCTGACCACCGTGCTCGACGTCAAGATCAAGATGTACCCGACCCACGCTGCCAGCAAGCCGGTTGCCATGATCCCGAATTGCGCCGCCACCCGCCACGCCCATTTCGTGATGGACGGCTCGGGCCCGGTCTACATTGACCCGCCGAGCCTGGACCTGTGGCCCAACGTGGACTGGAAGCCCGACACCCAGAAGAGCAAGCGCGTCGACCTCAACAGCCTGACCAAGGCCGAAGTGGCAAGCTGGAAACCCGGCGACACCTTGCTGCTGAACGGCAAGATGCTGACCGGCCGCGATGCCGCCCACAAGCGCATCCAGGGCATGCTGGCCAAGGGCGAGGCCTTGCCGGTCGACTTCACCAACCGCGTGATTTACTACGTGGGCCCGGTGGACCCTGTCGCCGGTGAAGCCGTGGGCCCTGCCGGCCCGACGACTGCTACCCGCATGGACGGCTTTACCGAAATGATGCTGGCCCAGACCGGCCTGATCGCCATGGTCGGCAAGGCCGAGCGCGGCCCGGTCGCCATCGAAGCCATCAAGAAGCACCAAAGTGCCTACCTGATGGCCGTTGGCGGTGCAGCCTACCTGGTCAGCAAGGCCATCAAGAACGCCAAGGTGGTGGGCTTTGCCGACCTGGGCATGGAAGCCATCTACGAATTTGACGTGGTGGACATGCCCGTGACTGTGGCGGTGGATGCCGGCGGTACCAGCGCCCACATCACCGGCCCGGCCGAATGGCAGAAGAAGATTGCCACCGGCGAGTTCAAGTCCATCCCCGTCAAATCCGCCTGATTCGACCAAAGGGCTGCTTTGACAGCGCAGCGCCCCATTGGCGTCTTTGACAGCGGCGTAGGCGGCCTGAGTGTGCTGCGTGCGCTGCAAGCCGAGATGCCAGGGGAGCGCTTCGTATACGTGGCCGACAATGGCCACGCCCCTTACGGTGAACGCGATGACGGCCACGTCATCCGCCGCTCCCACGCCATTGCCGACTACCTGATTGAACGCCATGCCATCAAGGCGTTGGTGGTGGCCTGTAACACCGCCACCGCTGCGGCCATTCACGGGCTGCGCGCGGCCTATGTGGACCTTCCCATCATCGGCATTGAGCCCGCACTCAAACCTGCCGCCGCCGCCAGCAACACCGGTGTCGTGGGTGTCATGGCCACGCGCGGAACGCTGACCAGCGAGAAGTTTCGCAACCTCCTCACCAGTCTGCACGGCGCTGCCACCTTTGTCTTGCAGCCCTGCGACGGTCTGGCCGATGCGATTGAACGCTACGACACCGAGCAAAGTCAAACCTTGTGCCGGCAATACACGGCCGCCATGGGGGCGTTCGGTAATCAAGTTGGAGAAATGGACTACCTGGTGCTGGGCTGCACGCACTATGCCTTTGCCAGCGAAGCGCTGCAGGCCTTGCTGGGCGCTGATGTGAGGTTGGTGGAAGGCGGTGCGCCAGTCGCCAGGCAAACCCGGCGTTTGCTGGAGCAGGCGCAACTAAGAGCCCCTGACGTTACCGCCCCCAACGAACCGGTTACCCAGTATTTCTCGACCGGTGATTCCGCCCTGTTGGACTCGGCGGTGCTGCGGTGGATGCAGCACAAAATAAAGACTGAGAACCTGCAAGTCGGCTAATCACCCGCTGTCAAGCCTTGGAACTTATGCGCCCACCAAATGGCGGGGCCAGATACGAGACCACAGCCGCTCCACAGTCAAGTCGCCATGCAGTTCCGCCAATCGCGGATCGTCGCGAGTCCAGGCAAACTGCGGAACGCCGCGTTCGCAAGCATCCCGCAACAGCGCAACCGCCCTGTCGCGATTACCCAGCGCCAGATACACCGGAGCCAGCGCAGCGGTGGGCTCAGGCAGTGTCGAATTGTGGATGCCCACCAGCACGTTGCGTGCTTCATCATGGCGCCCTCCAAAGGCCAGTGCATAGGCCAAGGGCGTGTGCATCAGGGGCACGGCCGGCGCAAGCTCCATCGCCTTCCAACCAAAGGCCACCGCCTCGTCATGCAAGCCGTTCACCGAGCACACCATGGAGGCAATCCCCTGCGAGTTATCCACGGTAGGGAAGCGTTTGGCCAGGTCCAGGCCCACTTCTAGCGCCTCGTCCTTTTTCCCGGCCAGCAACAAGTAAAGGGCCAGAGTCGAATTCACCGCATGGCTGACCGAATTCAGTTCCTGGGCACGACGCATCATGTGCACTGCCTCTTCATTGCGCCCCGCCGCCTGCAACACCCAGCCGCGCAGAATATTGGCCACCCAATAATCCGGGTCAATGGCTATTGCGCGGTCCAGGTCATCCAGACCGCGCTCGCAGTCCTGGTCAATCAGCGCACGCACCCAACCCAATATTGCGAGTGCCGATGCCGACTGCGGATCAATCAGTAGCGCGTTCTGGGCTGCTTCTTTGGCAAGCCAACCCGCTTCACGGGGTGGTCGCAGCGAGCGAATTGCCTGAAAAATCCGGATCTCCGCCAGCGTTGCCCACGCCGCCGAATAACTCGGGTCGAGGTTGATCGCCACCCGCACCGCATGGGCTGCGGCTTCAATGTCTTCAATGGACTGGCGCGCCAGAAACTCCCGGGCGCTAATCAGCGCGGCAATGGCGTTGGGGCGCGTGGACTGCGTGAGCGCGTTCAGCGAAGACGACTCGTTCATCGTGACTTCGCGGATCGGCACGGTAACGCGAAAGCCTGAGTTGTAGACGGTCTCGACCACTTCCATTCCCCCAGACGAGTGCATCGCAATCCGCAGACGATAGACCGTACGGGAAATGCTTTCGTCTGATGTTTCGCTGGTACCCCACACCTTGACCATCAAATCCTCCTTGCGGATGATCTGGCCGCGCGCTACCAAAAGCGCGTTTAGCAAGCCTTTTTCCTTGGGTGGCAAGTGCACGGGCTGTCCGTCGTACACCAATCCGGAATGGACATCAAAGGTGTAGTTCGCAAACTTGAATATGGTGGCCATGGCGTTGCAAAGCGTTTCCGCTTCCCTATGAATCAGTGTTGGATGAACCGTGCTGTATCCCGGACCTGTGCAGCATCAATATCTCTGCGGCACGCCATGACTATCGCGTTCGCCTAACTAAACCAAAGGGAGCTTTGTCCAAACTCGGACACTTCGCTGAAATACTTGCCCATCCTTCATCAGATTTGCCCAAACGAAATCTGGAAAAAAGAAAGCCCAGCACAAGGCTGGGCCAAAAGTCCACCCGCAGGTGGCCGTGCAAGGGAGGAAAGCACGGGGATCCATAGGATCCGGGTGTCATTCTGCATGAACTTTAAAAACTAAAAAAGCTAGGTACGGCCTGACACATTGAAAACGCGGGGCCATTGGGTTGGCGTGCCCGGAGGGGATCGAACCCCCGACCCACAGCTTAGAAGGCTGTTGCTCTATCCGACTGAGCTACGGGCACGTGTTCTGAAGGCTTGGAATGGTCCGCTAATGCAGAAAGAGCCAGCGACTGAGGGGCTGGCTCTTGAATATTGGTCGGGGCGGCGGGATTCGAACTCGCGACCCTCTGCTCCCAAAGCAGATGCGCTACCAGGCTGCGCTACGCCCCGACAGCTAGCATTCTAACCGTTGACGCGACGGTACCTCGAACTGCGAGTATTATTTTTCTACGATGCAACGTTTCTACTTTCGTCAATGACCCGACAGCTCCCGCTGAAATGGCTGGAGGCTGGCGAAGCCTTCCCTGATGTCCGACATGCCTGGCCGCCCAACAGCGATGCCCCCGGGCTGCTCGCGGCCGGTGGTAGCTTAGATGCCCGCACGCTGATCAACGCGTATTCAAACGGCATCTTCCCCTGGTACAGCGCCGGGCAACCCATCTTATGGTGGAGCACGGACCCACGCATGGTGCTGCGAACCGGGGACTTCAAACTGCATCGATCGCTCAAAAAAACCATCCAGCAATTTCGCACCCAGCCAGCATGTGAAATTCGGGTGGACTCCCAATTTGCCGCCGTGATCGCGAACTGCGCAAACGCCCGCCGGAGCAACCAGAATGGCACGTGGATTCTTCCTGAAATGGTCCAGGCCTACGTGGCGCTGCACCAAGCCGGCCATGCCCACAGCATAGAGACCTGGGTCAACGGTGACCTGGTGGGCGGCCTGTATTGCGTCAGCGTGGGCGGTGCTGTGTTCGGCGAATCCATGTTTGCGCACCGGACCGATGCCTCCAAAGTGGCATTGGCTGCGCTGGTCGCGCTGTGTCGCACACACGGGGTGACGCATATTGATTGCCAGCAAAATACCCGGCATCTGGCCTCACTGGGCGCAGCAGAAATGCCACGCGCCGAGTTTATGGCCCACGTTCGACGTGCCATTGCCCTGCCCGCCCCGCCATGGAAATTCGAGCCCCTATACTGGTCGAAAATTCTGGACCCCTGAAGCTTCTGACCCGTGACCGATCTCAAGGACCTCCCACTCCAAACGCTGCAGTTTTATGCAACGGCGCCCTATGAGTGCAGTTACCTTCCGGCACGCATGGCCCGCTCCCAGGTCGCAACGCCTAGCCACCTGATTAACACCGCCACCTACTCCGATCTGGTAAGCCGGGGTTTTCGCCGCAGCGGCATGTTCACTTACCGTCCGTACTGTGATGGTTGTCAGGCCTGTACCCCCTTGCGGGTCCGCGTGAGTGCCTTTCAGCCCAGTCGCAGCCAGAGGCGCGCCCAAAAGGAGCACCAGTCGCTGGTGGCCCGGGTGCTCAAACTGGGCCTGGACCAAGAGCATTACGCGCTCTACCTACGATACCAAAATAGCCGGCATGCGGGGGGTGGCATGGACGAAGACAGTGTGGACCAGTACAGCCAGTTTCTGCTACAGAGCAGGGTGAACTCCCGCTTGGTGGAATTCAGGGAGTTGCTGCCAGATGGCACGGCAGGTGCCCTGAAGATGGTCTCCATCCTGGACCTGCTCGAAGACGGACTCTCGGCGGTATACACCTATTTCGAACCCGATGACAAAGCGAGCTACGGCACCTTTAACGTGCTCTGGCAAATCGAACAGGCCCGGCGACTGGGGCTGGAGTTCGTTTACCTGGGTTACTGGATTGAGGACAGCCCCAAGATGAACTACAAGGCGCGGTTTGAGCCCTGCGAAGTACTCACAGAGGGCAAGTGGCGGCCATTGACCCGAAAGCCACCGGTTTTAGCCTGATACTTCAGCCATGGCAAAAAAAGATCCCGATATCCCCAGCGCACCGGTCGTTCAAGTGATAGAGCGCATGTTCACTCTGCTGGACGTGCTCGCAACGCGCGAAGAACCGGTGTCTTTAAAGGAAATCAGCGAACGTGCAGGGTTGCACCCATCCACCGCCCACCGCATTCTTAACGATTTGGCAACCGGGCGCTTTGTGGACCGTGCCCAACCTGGCAGCTACCGCTTAGGCATGCGCTTGCTGGAGTTGGGCAATCTGGTGAAGAGCCGACTCAACGTGCGAGATGCCGCCTTGACCCCTATGCGCGAGTTGCACAAGCTGATTCAGCAACCCGTGAACCTGAGCATGCGCCAGGGCGACGAAATTGTGTACGTCGAGCGCGCCTACAGCGAGCGCTCCGGCATGCAGGTGGTGCGTGCCATTGGCGGCCATGCGCCGCTGCACCTGACTTCTGTGGGCAAGTTATTTCTGGCTGCCGATGACCCTCAGCGCATACGAGCCTATGCCACGCGAACGGGACTCCAGGGCCACACTAAGAACAGCATCACCACGCTGGAAGGCCTGGAGCGCGAACTCGGCAAAGTGCGCCAATATGGCCAGGCTAGCGACAACGAAGAGTTGGAACTGGGCGTGCGCTGCATGGCGGCCGGTATCTACGATGACCAGAATAAGCTGGTAGCTGGGCTGTCGATTTCAGCCCCCTCGGGTCGACTGGAAGATGAGTGGCTGCCCAAGCTCAAGGACACCGCGCAGACTATTTCAGAAGCACTGGGCAACAAGCCCGGCAACCCACGCTAGAAAGAAAGAACGCCGGGCATGCCGGCGTTTCCATCAGTTGGAAACAACGTGGCGGTCTGCCACGTGGGCCGCAAGCGGCGCACCCTTGCGACTGAGCACCGGGCTGCTTTCCACCCAGTGCCGAACGCGCTCGGCGTCGGCAATCCGGCTCAGTTTGCCTGCCGAATCCAAGAACACCATGATGAGTTTGCGTCCCGCGACCTTGGCCTGCATAACCAGGCACTGACCCGCTTCCGAAATGTATCCCGTCTTCTGCAAACCGATATCCCATGCGGGACTCTTAACCAGTCGGTTGGTGTTGTTGAACTGCAGCGTTCTGCGGCCTACCTCAACCTGATAGCCTGTGGACGTAGACATCTCACGCAGAGTCGGATCGCCATGGGCAAAACTCACCAGCGTTGCCAGATCCCTTGCGCTCGACTGGTTCTTGCTACTCAAACCGGTGGGCTCGACGTAGTTGGTGTCCTGCATTCCCAAGGATTTCGCACGGGCATTCATCAATTCCACAAAACGCGGCAAACCACCAGGATAAGTGCGCCCCAGTGCATGGGCAGCTCGGTTTTCACTGGACATCAACGCGAGGTGCAGCAATTCACCGCGGCTCAGCTCGGTACCCACAGCCAGCCGCGAAGAACTTCCCTTTTCGGTATCCACGTCCGCCTGGGTAATGGAAATGGATTCGTCCATGGGCAGACGGGCTTCGCTAATCAGCAAGCCGGTCATCAGTTTGGTGATGGATGCAATGGGCAAAACAGCCTGATCATTCTTGCTGAGCAGAACTTCTTTCGTATCCTGGTCAACCACCAGAGCAACGCTGGATCGCAATGCCAGTTGATCGCGATCGCCATGAAGACCGGCCATTTTTCCAAAGGATGGCTTCGGAGGTTTAGCAGGAACCGCTGCCACTTTGCGATGAACGGACCGTGCCACTGGCTTCTTTACAGCCCGCTTGGCACCGGCTGAGCTTTGGGCGGCAAAAGCCCCCAAAGGGAGGAGTGCCGCTACGACCAATGCACTCAAACCCAACATCAGTTTATTTTGCTTCACTGTATTTTCCAATCGTGCAGAGGTTCGGTCCAAGTCAGAAACTAGGCTTGGATCTTACCTATTGGCCAGAGTGTAATCAGGAAAGTTACGCTAGATCAAGTACTTGCACAACAAACCTAAAGAAAAACACTCCTACTTTGCACTCAACCTTGGGCTGCGACCCGGTCTGCTTTGCTTTGCAGCTTGTTGAGTGCGCTGAGATAAGCTTTGGCTGATGCAACGACGATGTCGGGGTCTGCACCCACACCGTTCACGACCCGACCGCTGTTTTGCAGGCGCACCGTCACTTCACCCTGGCTTTCCGTAGAGCCGCTGATGGCGTTCACCGAATAAAGCACCATTTCTGCGCCGCTCTTGACGTGGGACTCAATCGCCTTCAGTGACGCATCGACCGGGCCATTGCCTTCCGATTCGCCCCGGACTTCCTTGCCGTCCACCGTGAAGACGACACTGGCTTGCGGGCGCTCGCCGGTTTCACTGTGCTGCGACAACGACACAAAAACGTACTGGTCCTTGTCGTGCAGAACGTTTTCTTCACTGGTCAGGGCCAGAATGTCCTCGTCAAAAATTTCGCTCTTGCGGTCGGCCAACTCTTTGAAACGCGCAAAAGCCGCATTGATCTCAGCCTCGCTGTCCATTTGAACGCCCAACTCCTGCAAGCGCTGCTTGAAGGCGTTGCGGCCGCTGAGTTTGCCCAACACGATCTTGTTGGCGGTCCAACCCACATCCTCGGCGCGCATGATTTCGTAGGTATCACGCGCCTTGAGCACGCCATCCTGGTGGATGCCCGACGCATGGGCAAAGGCGTTGGCCCCTACCACCGCCTTGTTAGGCTGCACCACAAATCCGGTGGTCTGGCTGACCATGCGGCTGGCGGCCAGAATGTGGCGCGAGTCAATGCCGAGCTCCAGCCCGAAGTAGTCCTTGCGAGTCTTTACGGCCATCACAATCTCTTCCAGGCTGCAATTGCCAGCCCGCTCACCTAGGCCATTGATGGTGCACTCCACCTGCCGCGCGCCGCCAATTTTCACGCCCGCCAGGGAATTGGCTACCGCCATACCCAGGTCGTTGTGGCAGTGAACCGACCAAACTGCCTTGTCCGAATTCGGAATGCGTTCGCGCAGATTCTTCAGAAAATTGCCATACAGCTCGGGAATGGCGTACCCGACTGTGTCGGGCACATTGATGGTGGTAGCACCCTCGTTGATCACGGCCTCCAGGACCCGGCACAAAAAGTCCGGGTCACTGCGGTAGCCGTCTTCTGGGCTGAATTCGATGTCTGCTACCAGGTTACGCGCAAACCGCACCGCCTGTTTGGCCTGCTCAAACACCTGGTCCGGCGTCATGCGCAGCTTCTTCTCCATATGCAACGGCGACGTGGCAATGAAGGTGTGAATGCGCGCCCGGTTGGCCCCCTTCAATGCCTCTGCCGCACGCGAAATGTCGCGGTCATTGGCGCGGGACAGCGAGCACACCGTCGAATCCTTGATGGAGTTGGCAATCAGTTGCACGGCTTCAAAGTCGCCATTGGAACTGGCCGCAAAGCCCGCCTCAATCACATCGACCTTCAGACGCTCAAGCTGGCGGGCTATGCGCAACTTTTCGTCGCGGGTCATGGATGCCCCGGGGGACTGTTCACCGTCACGCAGGGTGGTATCAAAAATAATCAGTTTGTCGCTCATGCGTGTGTCTCCTGAATTAGTGCAAACCGCGCTCGTCGGGCTCGTCGGTGGAGGTGCTGATCACGCTGGTCTGCAAACCACGCGCCTTGCGCACGCCATACACCACGTACCCGCTCAAGCCATAACAAACGAACAGGCCAAAAATGACCTTGGGTGGATCCAGATTCACCACAGCGATCACCAGCGCAATGGCCACAATCGTCGCGAACGGCACGCTGCGCTTCATGCTGAGGTCTTTGAAGCTGTAGAAGGGAACATTGGTAACCATGGTGAGGCCGGAATAAAGGGCCACCACAAAGGTGGGCCACATAAGCTCTTCGCCCTTCATGCCCAAATCGGTGGTGAGCCAGATAAACCCGGCCACTAGCGCAGCGGCGGCCGGAGAGGGCAAGCCTTGAAAGTAACGCTTGTCAACCACACCGGTATTCACGTTAAAGCGTGCCAGACGCAACGCGGCGCAGGCACAGTAAACAAAGGCGGCAAACCAACCCCAACGCCCCAGACCGCGTAGGGCCCACTCGTAAGAAATCAGGGCAGGAGCCGCGCCAAAGGACACCATGTCGGACAGAGAATCCATCTGCTCCCCGAAGGCGCTTTGGGTGTTCGTCATGCGGGCCACGCGGCCGTCTAGACTGTCCAGCACCATGGCGCAAAAAACGCCCACGGCCGCCATGTCATAGCGCCCGTTCATGGCCATCACGATGGCATAAAAGCCACCGAACAATGCAGCCAGCGTGAACAAATTGGGAAGAATGTAAATGCCCTTGCGGGGCTTGCGGACCACCACAGTGTCGGCATCCTGAGCGCCAGCATCATTTCCATCATGCATATAAATTCCTGACCTTAGTCCAACAACACAGCAGCGCGCAGGGCCGCCGCAAATCCACTTGCTTCACACACCAGTGTAAGCGCTGCGCGCATTGTCGCAGGCCCTAACGAGTCCGAACATGCACCAATGAAAAAGGCCACCGAAGTGGCCTTTTGCTTGCACGGAGTGCAATTAGTTGCGGGTCTGGTCGACCAGCTTGTTCTTGGCAATCCAGGGCATCATGGCGCGCAGCTTGGAGCCCACCACTTCGATCTGGTGCTCAGCGGTCAGACGGCGACGTGCGGTCATGCTGGGGTAGCCGGTGCGGCCTTCCAGAATGAACATCTTGGCGTATTCGCCGGTCTGAATGCGCTTCAGGGCGTTGCGCATGGCTTCGCGGCTTTGGGCGTTGATCACCTCAGGGCCGGTCACATACTCGCCATACTCCGCATTGTTGGAGATCGAGTAGTTCATGTTGGCGATACCGCCTTCATAAATCAGATCCACGATCAGCTTGAGCTCGTGCAGGCATTCAAAGTAGGCCATTTCAGGGGCGTA
>CAKZJN010000101.1 GCA_936943465.1 uncultured Rhodoferax sp. | reverse complement strand
GCTTTTTCGGGCTCCTTTGGCACCCGTATTGAGGGGGTGTTGGAAGTACCTTTGACGGGGGGGTGCTGCATCATGCCTTCCCGTTGAACTTGTCTGTGAAGTAGCGGGCTTCGCGTGCGAACAGCTCCGGGAACTTCTCATTGATCAGCCCTACCACCCGCGCGTTGATGCGCCGCTGGTTGAACATGCTTGCCACGTCAATGGTCTGCACTGCCTTGATTGGCAGCCGTTTGTCCGTCGTCCTGATGAACACCGTGCGCCCGTTGTTGCCGATGAACGCCCCAGTGATCACCTTCTTCCCGCCAGTCTTGCGTACCTTGAACTGAAGCTGTGGCGTCGTCCCCTTCTTGGCTGCCTTGCGAATCTCTGCCATCGTCACGAACTTGTTCACGAAGCGGATCATGTTGGCGCTGCGCTTTTTCCCATCTCCACCCACCAGCTCCGCGCTCATGCCGAACACACCCGCCTTGAAGCTTGCCCGCCTGATCCGCAGACGGTCGCGCACATACGCACGATCCACCGAATACTCCGACGTAATCTCCCGCGTCATCTGGGTGCGGGCCTGCTCCATCGTCTTGTTGATGGCAGACGCCAGCGCCTTCTCACGCACGCCACGCTGCATCTCGTCCAGCGCTTTCTGCACACCGGCAAAGTCGGTTTTGATACTGATCAGCACATCACCCCCCGAGCATCCAGCGCTTTGATCTGCGCCACCACATCAGCCACGCTGGGCCGCCCTGGCTGGCGCGCGATGATGGCCAGCATGGCTTCTTGCGCCGCGCGCCACGGCCTGCACGAGCGCACCAGGCGCGCACAGCAGCCTACGCAGTGCAGGTGATACCGCCCCGTGCGCTGGCCCTGCGCGGCGCGGGCGCAGTGCGGGCAGGGTGATGCGCATCCGGTCACAGGCCACCGCCCCGGCTGTTGCTGCTGCTGTAGCCCGTGGCGCGCATAGGCGCCTCGCCGGCCCAGCTGCTGAAGCGGGTCTGGTCGCCCTGGTAATGCAGGTTCAGCACACCGCAGCGGCCATTGCGGTTCTTGGCAATGCTCACCTTGGCATAGCTGGCCCACTCTGGCCCCATCTCAGGCTTGGACTGAATGGGCCGGTGCACGAAGATCACCACGTCAGCGTCCTGCTCAATCGCGCCGGAATCCCGCAGGTCTGACAGGCTGGGCGTGTGGTCGATGCGCTCCTCCACCTTGCGGTTCACCTGCGCCAGGCAGATGATGCCGATGCCCAGCTCTTTGGCCAGCGTCTTCAGGCCCCGGCTGATTTCTTCGAGCTGGTAGGCGCGCTGCTGCTTGGCATCCAGTCCATTCATCAGGCCGATGTAGTCCACCAGCAGCACATTCAGGCCATGCAGGCGTTTGATGTTGCGGGCCTTGCTGCGCACCTGGTTGATGTTCAGGCCGCCCTGGTCGCTCACGAAGAAGTTCAGGGCCTTGGCGCGCTCGATCCCATCCAGCACCCGGCCCCAGTCCAGCCCATCGCCCCGGCTTGGGCGCTTCACAGCGCTCAGGCTAACGCGGCCCAGCATTGCGGTCAGGCGGTCGCGCACCTCGTTGTGCGGCATCTCCATGCTGAGCATCGCCACGCTGTAGGAATCGGCCATGTGCACGCCGATGGACATGGCCAGCGCCGTCTTGCCCATGCTGGGCCGGGCCCCGACGATCACCAGCTCACCCGGTCGCACGCCACCCTCCAGAAACTCGTCCAGGTCCACCAGCCCGGTCGGCATGGCAGTGCTGACACCGGCGGCGCGCTGCTCCAGCACGTCCGTATGCAGGGCCATGCCTTCGTGTGCACTGACCCACTCGTCACGCGGCGCATCGTCCAGCAGCTTCACCAGCTCACCCTGGGCTGATTCCACGCGGTCCTCGATGCTGCGCGTGTGGTCCGTTGCCAGCTCATGCACCTCTGATGCCACCGCCAGCAGCGCGCGGCTCTTGCTGCGCTCGATGATCGCCTCGGCATAGCGGCGGATGTTGGCCGCGCTGGGCACCATCTGGGCATAGCGGTTCAGCTCGGCCAGCGTGATTTCGCTGCCCGTGTTGCTCAGGCCCTGCCACACCGTCACCACGTCAAAGCCGTGCCCAGCCCCTGCCTGGCGGCTGATTTCGGCAAAGATCGAGGCGTTGGTTTCGCTGAAAAAATGCCGGTGCGTGAGGCGGTCGCTGATGCGGTCAAGGGCCGAGTTGTCGAGCAGCAGGCCGCCGATCAGGCCATGCTCAGACTCGATGCTGGCCAGCGTATCGATCTCGAAATTTTCGCGCATCATGCCGTCACCACCGGGTTTTCGTAGTTGCCCTGCAGCACCTTTTCGAAGTTGCTGGCGTTAACCAGCCAGGCCAGGTCAGCCGTCCAGTTTTTTCCGCCCCGGCCCGTCAGCCAGTCCGACTTTTCGACGTAGCCGAAAAATCGGTCAAACCACGCCAAACCCTCCTCCACCGTGGTCGCCATGCGGGTGCCCTTGCGCTCCCCGCCCTCGTACTTTTCGGACATGACCCAGCGCCACCGCGCCCGCATCGCCGGGGCGTTCTTGCCCTTGAGCCACAGGCTCTTGCGCGGTTGCGGCAACGAAGGCAGACGTTCGGCAAACAGGTCGATCAGGGCTTCGTGTGGACAGTCCGGCGGCGAAGCCGACAAAAGAGCTTTAGCTCTTATATCTTCTTCTGAGCTATGAGGAGCTTTCGCGCTGGGTTCGCTCTGGGTTATGTTTTGAAAACCCACTGGGTTTTTATTTTCAAACTCAGTGGGTTCTTTTTTGGGCCTTCCTCCGCGCTTTCCGTTCGCCCTGGCTGCCTCCATGGCCGGCGCTGCATCAGCCAGCTCACAGGCTGCGCGCTCGTTGTGGCGCAGGCCATCCTCACCGATGGGGAAGAACATATCTGCCACAAACACCACCGCAGCCTGCTCGTCGCGGCTCATGGCGCGGCAGATGCGGAACAGGTCTACATGCGCGGCTGGCAGCGGCTGCTCTGTGGCGTAAAACTCGTCCAGCAGCAGCGTGTACGCGCCATGCTGCGCCAGCGTCAGCCGGCTGGTTTTCTTGGCGTAATCGGCCATGAAACGTTTATAGAAGTTCATCGCCGGGCCCTGTTTCCTTGTATTTTTCCCACGCCTGCGCCAGCTCAAATTCAGCCGCCTGCGCACGCTGCAACGCCACAATCAGCAGCGAGAGCTGGATGGGCGACAACTGGAGCGCGGTCACGCTCTCCAGATCAATGAAGTTCGTCGGGCCGATGAACACCGCGCCCGGCTCCACCTTCACCGACACCGCAGACAGGTTGTTTGCCGGGTCGAACACATGCTCGATCACGCCGCACCCCCGGCTTTGATATCGGACGCAGCAAAGGCCGCATTGCGCACCTTGATCAACCCATACATGCACTGCATCCACACCTGCGCCAGCGCACGGTCGCCCGCTGCATAGGCCGACTCCATGCGCTTGCCAGCCAGCCGAATTTCAAGCGACAAGGCATCGCTGTCGGAGGCATCTGCAGCCGGAAACGCCACGCCATTCACAGTCGCGAACCGAAACGTCACGGGTTTGATATCGGAGGCTTGCACAGCCTGCAACACGGCCGCCATCAGTAGCACTCCCCGGCCTCAACGGCAGCACGTACCGCAGCAGGGGCCACAGGCGCCCGCGCCACAATGCCCGGCACCGACAGGCGGCAAGACAGCTTGCGGCTGCCCTGCGGGCGAATCACGCTGCCCTGGCTGGGCCGCTTGGCGTCCTTGTCCTGCAGCACCCGGCCAGCGGCCACCAGATTGGCGACCACGCGGCTGACGATGTTGGGCGTCATCACCTCGTTGAAGCGGATGCGCAGCGCGTCTTCCACCTCGAACGCGGTCAGGTCGGCAGCGCCTTCCAGCATGGCGTGAACGATCACCGCTTCAACCATGTCACCCTGACGGGCTTGATCGGTCAGGCGCACCGTGGGCGCGGCCAGCAGCACCGTTCCCTGGCTCATACACCACCCCGACGCGCCAGGCCATCCACAGGGCGCAGATTGGGCCCCGACGCGCCCTGCGCCTGCGCTTGTTGTTCCCGCACGCCGCGCCTATGTTCTATCAACAGATCCATATAGGCCGCACCATGAACAAACTCACACACCAGGTCACGCAACAGCTCGGACGGGTTCATGCCGGCGTCCTGCGCGCGGCGCTTGAACACCAGGTCGGTCACATCGGGCAAGTGAGTCTTGACCTCGTTCACCAGCTTGCCGGGCTCAAATTCAATGATCATGAAGAGCACTCCAGGTCAGATAACGGAAAAGAAAACCCCGCCGGCCGCCCCACGCCTTTTGAGCGCTTTCACGGAGACTTCATTCGGGTTGGCCAGCCCACGCAGGGCCAGGCGGCGGGAAAAGTGATGCGGGCGCATGGGTCAGACCCCTTGCGCTGCGGAATCGGAAGCAGCGCAC
>CAKZJN010000100.1 GCA_936943465.1 uncultured Rhodoferax sp. | reverse complement strand
AGCCTCGCCGCCCACGCCCAGGTGGTCTACCGCTGCGGCAACAGTTACAGCCAGACGCCGTGCGCCGATGGAAAGGCCATCTCCACCGACGACAGCAGGACCGACGCCCAGCGCGCAGCGGCGCGCGAGGGTCTGGCGCGCGACAAGGCGCTGGCAAAAGAATTGGACACCGACCGACGCAAGGAGGAAGCCCAGGTCTGGGCCCGAGAGAAAGAAGCCATGACGGCCCGCAACCGGCAAGACGCAAAGGCCAAGGCGGAAAGCCAGAAGGCACAAGCCAAAAGCAAACCGGCCAAGGAGCAAAAGCGCAAGGCGTCTGTTAAGGCCAACCCCGACGAGCCGTTTACCGTCCAGTTGGACAACGGCAAGGCAAAAAAGAAAAAAGCCCCGTGAGTCTGAATCAGCCCGAGCCGAAACGCCTCAATCCGGCTTGACTACGGCGGCTGCCGCTTGCAGCCTGCGGTATTTTTCCCACAAGGTTTCCTTGCTTTCCACATGCTGCGGGTGCACCGGAATGCAGGCAACCGGGCACACCTGCACGCACTGCGGCTCATCAAAGTGGCCCACGCATTCGGTGCACTTGCCGGGATCGATCTCATAGATTTCCGGCCCGAGGTAAATCGCCTCATTCGGGCACTCGGGTTCACACACATCGCAGTTGATGCACTCGTCGGTAATGGTTAGCGCCATGGGATTCTCTTGTCCATGCGCCAATTATCGCAAGCCGTCTGATAATGCGCCGGTCGCCTCCAAAAACCACTGATGCCATGTCTGTCACCACCGAGCAATCATTGCCCCTGCACGAATGGAGTGCGCACGCGCTGACCGATGCGTACCGGTGCCGGGCGCTGTCGCCGATGGAAGTGGTGCGCTCCGTGCTGCGGCACATGGCGCGGTGGGAGCCGCACATCCATGCCAGCTACCTGCTCGATGAGCAGCGCGCGCTGGAGAGCGCACGCGACTCCGAGATGCGCTGGATGCACAAGACACCCTTAAGCGCGATCGATGGCGTGCCTTACACCCTGAAGGACAACATCGCCACCCGGGGCGACCCCATGCCGCTGGGCACCCGAGCTACCAACACCGCACCCGCCCTGAACGACGCCCCCCCGGCGGCGCGCATGCGGGAAGCCGGCGCAGTGCTGGTCTGCAAAACCACCATGCCGGACTACGGCATGCTGTCCAGCGGCGTGTCGAGCTTCCATGCGCTGGCGCGCAACCCCTGGAACTTGAGCAAGACGCCCGGCGGCTCCAGCGCCGGTGCCGGGGCCGCTGCCGCTGCGGGTTACGGCCCCCTGCATGTGGGAACCGACATTGGCGGCTCCTTGCGACTGCCAGCGGGCTGGTGTGGCATCTACAGCCTCAAGCCCAGCCTGGGTCGCATTCCAATTGACCCGCCCTACACCGGGCGAGCCGCCGGCCCCATGACCCGCACCGTGGCCGATGCTGCGCTGATGATGCAAGCCCTGAGTTGGCCGGATGCGCGCGACAGCATGAGCCTCCCCTTTCAGGCGATTGACTGGAACGACTGGGACGCGCCGCTGTCCCGGCTGGATGGCGTCCGCATCGGGCTGCTGCTCGACGCCGGTTGTGGCCTGCCAGTGGACCCTGAAATTCAAGCGGCCGTGCTGCGGGCCGCCCAGTTGTTTGAAGCCGCCGGCGCAGTGGTGACGCCCATGGAGCCGTTCCTGACCCGCAAGATGCTGGATGGCATGGACCACGCCTGGCGTATGCGCTCGCACCTGGACCTGGCCGCCTTGAGTGCGGAACGGCGCGAAACGGTGTTGCCCTACATCCGCGCCTGGGCCGACAGTGCCGCCGGCATGGGTGGAGCCGAGGTGTTTAGCGCCATGAGCCAGTTCCACGCCACCCGCGTGGCGACGGTGCAGGCCTGCAGCGCCTATGACTATGTGATGTCGCCGACATCGCCGATTCCGGCGTTTGCGGCGGAGTTGCCCTCGCCCACCAACGACCCGTTAAGGCCACTGGAACACATCGCTTTTACGGTGCCCTTCAACATGTCGGAACAACCGGCTGCCAGCATCAATTGCGGCTACACCCGCAGCGGTCTGCCCATCGGCTTGCAACTGGCGGGACAACGCTTTGATGATTTGGGCGTATTGCAACTGAGCCGCGCTTTTGAGTTGCTGCGGGACGTGCAGTGGCCGTGGCCGCAGGTGCCGAACGGCAGCGCCTGAAAGCCGATAGATCAGCCGGCCAGTTTGGCGCTGAGCCGCTCCAGCACCACCGGGTCCACGAACTGGCGCACGTCGCCCTTCAGCGTGGCGATTTCGCGCACCAGCGTGCTGCTGATGAACTGAAATCGCGAGTCGGGCGTAAGAAACACGGTTTCCACATCGGGCGCCAGCGACCGGTTCATGCCGGCGAGTTGCGCCTCGTAATCGAAATCGGTCATTGAGCGCACGCCGCGCACCATGGCGGTAGCAGAGTGGCTCACCGCAAAGTCCCGCACCAGCCCGGTAAAGGGTTCCACCCGCACATTGCCGAGCGCGCTGAACACCTGCTGCACCGTGTCCAGCCGTTCCTGCAGCGTGAACAGCGTCTTCTTGTGGTGCGCTGCGGCCACCGCCACGATGACGGTGGAGAACATGCGCGCGCTGCGCCGGATCAGGTCCTGGTGACCCAGCGTGATCGGGTCAAAGGTACCGGGGAAAACTGCAATTACTTCCTTGGACATGGACAGGCTCCACAGAGATAAACAAGGGGCAGCGCCCCGCTCTGGCAATTATGCAAGCCGCAGCAAGTGCGCATGCACGGCGCCGGCCTTGAGGTGTTTGTGCACCACCAGGCCCTTGGGTTCGAGCAGTTCATCGGTCCAGCGGGTTGGGCCTTCCAGATAAACCAGGCCATTCGGTGCCAGCGCACGGGCGCAGGCCGAAAGTGCCGGCTCCAGCAACGGCGCATCAAAGGGCGGGTCCAGAAAAATCAGGTCCAAGCTGGCTGGCGCGGCTTGTCGGATCGCCACCACGCCGTCGCCGCGTTGCAGGTGCACGGCCTCTGCCTTGAGGTGGTCCTTGGCTTTTTGCAACAAGGCAACCAGCGCCGCATCGGCTTCGATCAGCAACACCTGCTTTGCACCGCGCGACGCCGCTTCAAAACCCAGCACTCCGGTGCCGGCAAAGGCATCCAGACAGGACCAGCCACTCAAGTCCTGGCCGAGCCAGTTGAACAGGGTTTCACGTACGCGGTCCGGCGTGGGGCGCAGACCGGGCTTGTCAGACACCTTGAGTTTGGTGCGCTTCCACA
>CAKZJN010000099.1 GCA_936943465.1 uncultured Rhodoferax sp. | reverse complement strand
AGCGGCTGCGGCAGCCAGGGCCAAGAGGGACTTTTTCATTCGTAAATACTCCGGTGGGTTGAAAAAAGGTTGAGAAAAAAAGGGGGTGTTACAGCTTGCCCATGCCGCTGATGGCGAGCTTGAACTTGACCAGAACGTCGTCGGCCACCATGGAGGTGTCGGTCCATTCGCCTTCGCCAATCTTGTAGGTCAGGCGTTTGATCGGGAACTGGCCAACGGCGGTGGTGACACCGTTGGCCTGGGTCAGCGCCACGGGTACGTCGATGTCTTTGACATTGCCCTTAATGGTGAGCTTGCCGGTGATCTGGAATTTGCCGGCACCCAGCGCTTTGACGCTAGCCGACTGAAAGGTGGCCTGTGGGAACTTGGCGACGTTAAACCAGGCGGCTTTGGGCAATTCGGCATCGGACTCCGGGGCACCCAAGGACGCGCTGCCGGTGTCAATGCTGAAGGCAATTTTTGAGGCTTCAGGTTTGGCCGTGTCAAAACTGATCTGGGCGTCAAACTTTTTGAAGTGCCCCTCCAAGGGTACGCCCATTTGCTTGGTCACAAAGCTGATGTCGCTTTGTGCCGCGACCAGCTTTTGCTGGGCGAGTGCGCCTACAGGGGCGGCCAGCGCAGCCACAGCAGCGGCGCAAAGGGTGAGGGTACGAAGTTGTTTCATGGGGAAATCCAAGGTGTGAGGTTTAGCCGCGCAAGGACATGCGATTGAGCAGGCCGTCGCGATCAATAAAGTGGTGTTTCAGGGCGGCAGCAACGTGCAACACCACCAGCAGCGCCAGGGCAAAGGCACTGGCCTTGTGAAGCGCCTTCAGGGTTTCGGCCAACGCCTTATCGGCACCTACCAGGTCAGGTAGCGGAAACTGTCCAAACAAAACGACCGGAAAGCCGGCAGCCGACGAATAAGCCCAGCCCATGAGCGGGACCACAAAGAACAGGGCGTACAAACCCAGGTGCGTTCCCTTGTGCGCCAGCAATTGCCATGCGGGCATGGCGTTTTCTATTTTTGCGGGGAGTGCGGGTGCAGGATGGGTTAGCCGCCACACCAGGCGCAGCGCGGACAGGGCCAAAATCGTGACGCCGGCCCACTTGTGCCAGTTGAATAATTTGAGGCGTGTCGGTGAAAACGGCAGGTCAGCCATATAAATGCCAAAGCAAAAGATAGCGATAAGCGCTATTCCAAGAATCCAGTGCAGCAGGATCGACGTCGTGTTGTAGCGATTGCTGGCGTTATGTGCTGTGTTCATGGGCGCAGTTTAGGGTCCTCTGCGTTGCCAATATTTGCTTTTAATTGATGACTAAGTTTCAATTATTTGAATGAACGGGTGCTTTGTGGGTGTTCTGTTGCGCACCATGTCGGGGATGGCCGTGCGGGCCCATAAAGTGCTTCAACCTACAATCTCCCGGAACAACGGCACCCTATGAAAATACTTATTTCCAATGACGATGGCTTTCAGGCCGCAGGTCTCATGGCGCTCTACGAGGCTTTGAAAGATGTGGCCGAGGTGGAGGTGATTGCGCCGGAGGTCAACAACAGCGCCAAGTCCAACGCCCTGACGCTGCATTCGCCCCTGTATGTGCACCGTGCGCCCAATGGCTTTCGCTATGTCAACGGTACGCCCGCCGACTGCGTGCACATTGCCCTGACCGGACTGCTGGACTACCGCCCCGACTTGGTGGTGTCAGGCATCAACAACGGCGCCAACATGGGTGACGACACGATTTATTCCGGCACCGTGGGGGCCGCTATGGAAGGCTACCTGTTTGGGGTGCCGGCTATCGCTTTCTCGCAGGTGCATCGCGATTGGGTGCATCTGGAAAGTGCCGCTCGCAAGGCGCGCGAACTGGTGCTTGGGCTGCAGCAAGGCCAAATCATCAACGGCAAGCCCTGGTTGCTTAACGTGAATATTCCTAACCTGCCCTACGAGAAGATTGGTGCCACCAAGCTGTGCCGTTTGGGCCGGCGGCATGCTGCTGAAAAAGTCATTACCCAGATCAACCCACGAGGCGAGACCATGTACTGGATCGGTGCAGCAGGAGACGCCATGGACGATGCGGACGGCACCGACTTTCATGCCACCGCGACGGGCCATATGTCGGTCACGCCCTTGCAGGTTGATTTGACGGACCATGCCAACCTGGGCTCCTGGACGCAAACGGTATCTCGGCTGAAGGCTTCTTCCTGATCCAATCGATGAAGCCCAGGCCCTCATTTCCTGCCCGACTGGATTCCGCCGCTGCCGCGCCCAAGGTGGTTCAGACCACCCCGGCACCCCTGACGGTGCCGCTGGCCGCGCGCCCGCAAGGCTTGGGCATGGATTCGTCCGCCCACCGCATGCGCATGGTTCAGTTGTTGCAAAAGCAAGGTGTCCAAGACGCGGCCGTGCTGCATGCCATGGCAACCATTGAGCGCCATCGTTTTGTGGACAGCGCGTTGGTGAACCAAGCCTATGAAGACACGAGCTTGCCGATTGGCTTGGGGCAAACGATTTCCAAGCCGGGCGTGGTGTCGCGCATGATCGAGTTGCTGCGCAATGGCGCCAGCGGCAAGCTGGGCCGGGTGCTGGAAATTGGCACCGGCTGCGGTTACCAGGCGGCGGTATTGAGTCTGGTGGCGAGCGAGGTTTACAGCATTGAGCGTTTGCGGGGTTTGCATGACAAAGCGCGCGAAAACCTGCGCCCCATGCGCCTGCCCAATGTGCATTTGTTGTTTGGCGATGGCATGGTCGGGTACGCCAAGGGCGCACCGTATGCAGCAATCATTGCGGCCGCTGGTGGCGAGGCGGTGCCGCAGGCCTGGGTAGACCAACTGGCTGTTGGGGGGAGACTGGTGGCGCCGGTGGTGGCACCATCGGCCAAAGGTGGCAGCCAGGCGCTACTGGTGCTGGACAAAACGGCTACAGGCATCCGTCAGACTCTGCTCGAGGCGGTTCATTTTGTCCCTCTAAAATCTGGCGTCGCCTAGAACTAGAAAGAAAGTGTTTATGTCCGGACTGTTGAATCGTGGAATGCTGTGCTTGGGAGTGTTCAGTGCGTTGGTGTTGGGCGGTTGCACGGCAGTGCCGGTAAACCACGCACCGGTGGAAGACCGCGGCACATCCTCACCAGCCGTCTCCGCATCCGCATCTTCTGCTGCAGCCACGTCGGCCACTTCTGCCGCTACGGCAGTCAAACCCCCGCCCGGCATTGAAAACGCAGGCAAGCCCGGCTACTACGCGGTCAAACCCGGCGACACCCTGATTCGCATTGGCCTGGAGTCGGGTCAAAGTCACAAGGATATTGCGCGCTGGAATGCGCTGGAAAACCCGAACCGGATTGAGGTCGGTCAGGTGCTGCGCGTGGTTCCGCCGTCGGGGGAGTCTGCTGGAGCCGTGGTGACGAAGCCGGTAAGCAGCGGATCGGTGGTGTCGACACCCATCACGCCCTCTGCGGTGTCTAGCACAGCAAGTACATCGACTACGACACCTGCCAAAGCTGCTTCTGCACCGGCAACACCCGCCGCAAAACCTGCCGCCAGCGCGGCCGCCGCTGCCGGTGGTGATGACGAAGTGGGATGGATTTGGCCGGGCAAGGGCGCGGTGATTGCCGAATTTGATGACGTAAAGAACAAGGGCGTGGACATTGCCGGTAGCGCTGGCGATCCGGTGCTGGCTGCGGCCGACGGCAAGGTGGTGTATGCCGGAGCGGGTTTGCGTGGTTACGGCAACCTGATCATCCTCAAGCACAACAACACCTACTTGTCGGCCTATGCCCATAACCAAACCTTGCTGGTCAAGGAAGACCAGGCAGTGAAAAAAGGTCAGAAGATTGCCGAAATGGGCAGCACCGACTCAGACCGGGTGAAATTGCACTTTGAAGTGCGCCGCCAGGGCAAGCCGGTGGACCCGCTCAAATACCTGCCCGCCAAGTAAGCGCCAAAATCATGAAGAAGGTCATTCAGGACAGCGACACGCCCTTGAATGAGTCTGAGACCGCCCCGCTGGCGTCGGACGATGTACCCAGCGAATCGGGTAGCGCGTTAGAGCGCGATCTGCTGGAGTTGCATGCGGGGGACGAATCGGCCGACGCGCTTTCGGTTTACCTGCGTGGCGTGCGGCGCTCTCGACTGTTTACCGCTGAAGAAGAGTTTGACACCGCGCAACGTGCCCGCGCTGGCGACTTTGCCGCGCGGCAAAGCATGGTGGAGCACAACCTGCGTTTGGTCATCAGTATTGCCAAGGCCTATGCCGGGCGCGGTGTGCCCTTGGCCGATCTGATTGAAGAGGGCAACCTCGGCCTGATGCATGCCATTGACAAGTTTGAACCGGAGCGTGGATTCCGGTTCTCGACGTATGCCACCTGGTGGATTCGGCAGGCGGTGGACCGGGCACTGATGTACCAGGGCCGCGCCGTACGCTTGCCGGTCAACATTGTTCGCGAAGTGCAGCACGTGATGCGGGCCAGGCGATTGCTGGAAAACGATGCCGTGCTGGTGGCCCAGCGTCCCGAAGGTATTCGCAACGAAGACATTGCCGCCTTGCTTGGCATGGAGGCGGATCAGGTCGGTGATTTGTTGGTGATGGCCGAGGCGCCACGTTCGCTCGATGCCAGCCTGGACCCGCGAGGCGATGAGCAGAGCCTGGGTGATTCGCTGGTCGATGAGGTGACCTTAGGGCCAGAGAACCAGACGCAAGCCCACGAAGTGGATGAACTATTGAATGTTTGGGTGGGCACGCTCACCGCGCGTGAACGGGAAATTATTGTGTCCCGGTTTGGTCTGTATGGCTGTGATGTGCAAACGCTGGAAGTCATCAGTGAGCGCCTGGACATGACCAAGGAGCGGGTTCGCCAGGTGCAAAACGAAGCGCTTTTCAAACTCAAGCGCCATTTGGCCCGCAAAGGCGTAGATCGGGATGCGCTGATCTAAGCCTGAGACAATCGGGGGATGTCTGAATCCCTCATTTCCCCCGTTACAGAAAATCCGCTGCCCGAAGGCTGGCTGCAAGTTAAATCCCTCGACCTCGAAGCGCAGGGTGTTGCCCACCGGCCCGATGGCAAGGTGGTGTTTATTGATGGTGCGCTGCCGTTCGAGACCGTTAGCGCCAAAATTCACCGCAGCAAAAGCAGCTTTGACAAGGGCACGCTAAGCGAAATCCACGTTGAGTCATCCCAGCGCGTGCGCCCGGCCTGCCCGCATTTTGGTTTGCATGAAGGTGCCTGTGGTGGCTGCAAGATGCAGCATTTGCACATTGGTGCGCAGGTTGCCGTAAAGCAGCGCGTGCTGGAGGACAACCTCTGGCACATCGGCAAGGTCAAAGCGGGCAATATGCTGCGCCCGATTGAAGGGCCGTCCTGGGGTTACCGCTACCGCGCGCGCCTTTCGGTGCGTTTTGTGCGCAAGAAGGGCGCGGTGCTGATTGGTTTTCATGAGCGCAAGAGCCACTTTGTGGCCGACATGAAGGAATGCCATGTGTTGCCGGTGTGCGTGAGTGATTTGCTGCTGCCCTTGCGCGAATTGATTGCATCGATGGACGCTGTGCAAACGCTTCCGCAGATTGAACTGGCAGTGGGCGACGTGCCTGCCGCAGGGCAGGGCGCGCAAGTGATTGCCATGGTGCTGCGCCACATGGAAGCGCTGAGCCAAGGCGACTTGCAAAAGCTGAAAGCCTTTGCGGCTGAGCATGCCGGGGTCCAATGGTGGTTGCAGGCCAAGGGCCCTGACACCATCAAACGGCTGGACGAATTGCCTGGCCACGAGACGGGGGCGCTGGCCTACCGCTTGCCGGAGTTTGGCATCACCATGCCTTACAAGCCGACCGATTTCACGCAGGTCAACCCGTTCATCAACCGTGTGTTGGTGGCGCGGGCCCTGGGACTCTTGGCGGTGCAAAAGAACGAGCGCGTGATTGACTGGTTTTGCGGCTTGGGCAACTTTACTTTGGCTCTGGCGCGTCAGGCGCGCGAGGTGTTGGGCGTAGAAGGTGCCGAGTCGCTGGTGGCACGTTCGCGTGAAAACTACCAGGCGAACCAAGCCGCGCAGGACAGTCAGCCCGCTCTGGCTCCGACCCGGTTTGTAGCGCGCAATCTGTTTGAGATGACGCCCGACATGTTGCGTGCGGACGGCGCGGCGGACAAATGGCTGGTCGATCCACCACGTGAAGGCGCCTTTGCGCTGGTTCAGGCCTTGGCGGCTTTACACCAAGGGCAGGCAAATGGCGAGGCAGGTGAAGCGACCCAGTGGTCACCGCCGCGGCGCATTGTGTACGTGAGCTGCAACCCGGCCACGCTGGCGCGGGATGCCGGTGTGCTGGTGGCGGAGGCAGGCTACCAGTGCACCGCAGCCGGCGTGGTCAATATGTTTCCGCACACGGCGCACGTGGAAAGCATGGCCGTGTTTGATTACACCGGGGCTTAACCTGCGACAACGGCGTGTGGTCACACGCCCATTCGCGTGCGCATCTCCCGTGCAACCGATTGGAGCGGCTTGCTGATGAGCGGGTGGGACGAGACAGTGGTCCAAAAAGTTTGGGCCATGCGGCGGACGTCTTTGCTGGCCATGGCGTAATCGGCCTCAAAGGGCTCGTAATCGAACAGGCCCATCATGGCATCGGGCTTCCAGCGCATCGGCAACATGTCGTACACCGGCGCCAGTGAAAAATTGCCCTTCAGCATCTCCTGAAGGCTGTTTCCCTTAACAAACAGTCCGGCATTTCCTGAGTGCATGTCGGCGTTGCCAATGAGACGGCCAAACATCAGGATGTCACGCATGCGCCCGGCATCTTCGCTGGAAAGGCGGTTTTGGCGAACCAGGTCGTCGCAAGTCGAAGCCCAGTGGATGTAAGACCCTTGGCAAAAGCCGCTGTGTGCAGCGCCAATGGAAATAACATGTCGGCGGCCACCTTGCGCGATGCGATCAAATCTACGGCTCAGCAGGTAAGTTCTTGACTGGGTCTGGACAATTTCGTTGGGCGCTGCAGCTATTCCGAAATCGTTCAGTGTTTGTGCGCTAATGGCCTCGCACACCAGCAGGTCTGTCCATCTGTCTCCAAATGGCGTGCCATGGGGAGCAGAAAACTTCACCACAAACGAAGCCCCTGCGCCATTGAATGCCAACAACTTGGGTTGCTCCCCTCCGGCCGAAGAACCCGCGGGCAGCATTTTGGCCACGTCCATGGACAGTCGGTCAAGGTCGGGGCCGGGGTCTGTTGCCGATATTTTCGCCGTGGCGTCTGGCATGGGTGATGTCGGCTCTCCAACAAAGAGCGCACCGGGTGCGTCGTGCGTCTGACAGGCACCCAGCAGAACCTCTTCAACGCTCCATGCGTCCGGGTTGGTCGAAGAGACGAGCGTGGACATTCTTTGTGCCAGTAAGCGGCCGAGGTAGCCTTGGGGGCGTAGACCGGACAACACCCAGGGCAAAGGC
>CAKZJN010000098.1 GCA_936943465.1 uncultured Rhodoferax sp. | reverse complement strand
CCAAACAGGTACAGGTGGGCAAATTTGCCGCCGTCCACTGTGGCGGAGATGGCCAGTACCAACAGGAAGGCCACTGCATAAATCAGGCCCAGCACCAACATGGCCTTGAGCTGTTGGCGCCCGGCGCTAAAACCGCTGAACAGCACCTTGGGCATGGGAAATTTGCTTTGGGAGGCTTCTCGGGTGGCGGCCATCAGGCCCAGCGTGGCGCCCGGCAACACAGCCAGCGCCAGCACATTGCCGATCACCGGGACCATGCTCAAGATGGACATGGCCGCCATGAACATGAAAAACAGGCCCGAAAGCGCCAGCGGTTGCTTCAGGAAGGTGCGCACGCCCTGCTTGAACCACTGAACGCCAGTCTTGGCGGGGACGATTTGAAGCTTCATGCGGTGAGGGACTCGTTGGTTTGCAGGGCGGCCAGCGTGAGCGGGTGGGCCACGCGTTCGCGCAGCACCCGCTCAAAGTGGGTCGGGTCGTGCGGCTGGAGCATGGCGGCCTCGCGCGGCAGGTGCAGGTCCCACAGGCGCGACAGCCAAAAGCGCAAGGCACCGGCGCGTGCCAGCGCGGGCAACAAGGTGCGCTCGTGTGCGGTCAGTGGCCGCACCGATTCGTAGGCGCAAAGCAAGGCGCGGCTGCGATCGGCATCGGCCTGTCCCGTAGGCAGGTCCACGCACCAGTCGTTCAGGCACACGGCAATGTCAAACAGCCAGGTGTCCACACCGGCGAAGTAAAAATCAAAAATGCCGGTGAGTTGCGGCGCTGCACCTTCGGGCAGATCGGTCGCAAACATGGCGTTGTCGCGGAACAGGTCGGCATGAATGGGGCCGCGCGGCAGGGCACCGTAGGCGGACAGGGTGGCCACATGGTTCTGGTAGGCCAGCTCGCTCTGAATCAGCGCCGCTTGCGCAGAGTCCAGAAACGGCAGCACCACCGGCACGGTTTCGTTCCACCAGTTCAAGCCGCGTAAATTGGGTTGCTGCATGTCGAACGAACGCCCGGCTTGGTGCATGCGCGCCAGCACCTCACCCAAGGCGCTGCAGTGCGCGGCGGTCGGCTTGAGTTCACTCTTGCCCTTCAGGCGGTTCACCACGGCAGCCGGTTTGCCGTTTACGGCATGCAGCACATCGCCATCGCGGTTGGCGGCTGGGTCCGGCACGGGAATGCCGTGCACCGCCAGGTGCTTCATCAGGCGCAGATAAAACGGCAGTTGTTCGGCTGTGAGCCGCTCAAACAGCGTCAGCACATACGGTGCCTGATCGGTGGTAACGAAGTAGTTGGTGTTTTCAATGCCACCCGAGCAGCCCTCCATGTTCTGGAGAGAGCCCAAGCTGAGGGATTGCAAAAAAGTGCTGGCCTCATCGAACGAGACCTCTGTATAGACCGCCATGCCCGAATTGTAGGGCCCACCTGAAGACCCCAAAGCCCCAGGGCGGGCGGGTGTCCGTGTGGCGCAGGCAAAATGCACACATGAGTGAATCCAAGAAAACCCTGCTGCTGGTGGACGGTTCCAGCTACCTGTACCGTGCCTTTTTTGCCGGCGGCGGGGACATGAAAGTAACCCTGCCCGATGGCACTGAGCAAAAGACCGGTGCCATCCGCATCCTGATCAACATGATGCAGTCGCTGCGCAAAGAGGTGCCGGCCGACTATGTGGCCTGTGTGTTCGATGCCAAGGGCCCGACCTTCCGCGACACCATTTACCCCCAATACAAGGCCAACCGCGACCCGATGCCCGATGATTTGCGCTCGCAGATCGCGCCGATCCACGAGGTGGTGCGCCTGTTGGGTTGGGCGGTGCTGGATGTGCCGGGGGTCGAGGCCGACGATGTGATCGGCACGCTGGCGGTGACTGCCGCCCGCCAGGGCGTGGAGGTGGTGGTCAGCAGCGGCGACAAGGATCTGGCGCAACTGGTGGACGAGCACATCACCATCATTGACACCATGAACGGCAAGCGCCGCGATCTGGCCGGGGTGGAGGCTGAGTTTGGCGTGCCGGCCCGGTTGATGCTCGATTACCAGACCCTCATTGGTGACACCGTGGACAACGTGCCCGGCGTACCGAAAGTCGGCCCCAAGACGGCGGTGAAGTGGCTGCAGGAGTACGGCTCGTTGCAAGCGGTGGTGGACAACGCCGTCAACATCAAGGGCGTGGTGGGTGAAAACCTGCGCAATGCGCTGGGCTGGCTGCCCACTGGCCGCTCGCTCTTGACCATCAAGACCGACTGCGAACTGCAAGACCGCATTCCGTCACTGCCCGCACTCGATGCGCTGGCCCCGGCGGCCCCGGATACCGCGTTGTTGATGGCGTTCTGTGAGAAATACGGCTTCAAAGGGCTGGCCAAGACCTTGGGTGCGGCAGCCGCTGGCGCAGAGCCCGCCAAAGCACCGGCCAAGGCAGCGCCGGTCCATCCGGGCCTCTTCGACGAACCGGAAAGCCAGGCTGCGCCCACCGCGACACCCCGCGCCACGAACGCTGCCTATGAAACCATTCTGAGCTGGGAGGCGCTGGATGCCTGGCTGGCCAGGTTGCAAAGTGCCGAGCTCACAGCGCTGGACACCGAGACGAATTCGCTGGATGAAATGCGCGCCGAAATTGTCGGCATCAGCTTTAGCGTGAAGCCGGGCGAGGCCGCCTACATTCCGCTGGCCCACAACTACCC
>CAKZJN010000097.1 GCA_936943465.1 uncultured Rhodoferax sp. | reverse complement strand
AGCACCAGATCAAGCTGGAGCAGAACTACCGCAGCTACAGCAACATCCTGGACTCGGCCAACGCGCTGATCAGCCACAACGGCAACCGCCTGGGCAAGAACCTGCGAACCGAACAAGGCCCTGGCGAGCCGGTGCGCGTGTACGAGGCGCCCAGCGACTTTGCCGAGGCGCAGTGGATGGTCGACGAGATGAAGCAACTCATCCGCGACGGCTTTGAGCGTAAGGAAATTGCCGTGCTGTACCGCTCCAACGCGCAAAGCCGGGTGATTGAAACCGCGCTGTTCAACACCGGCATGCCGTACCGCGTGTACGGCGGCCTGCGCTTTTTTGAGCGGGCCGAAATCAAACATGCGCTGGCCTATTTGCGCCTGCTCGAGAACCCTAACGACGACACCAGCTTTATGCGGGTGGTGAACTTCCCGGCGCGCGGCATCGGCGCGCGCAGTGTGGAGCAGTTACAGGACATTGCCAAGGCTACCGGTTGCTCCCTGCACGATGCGGTGAGCAGCCTGAGCGGGCGTGCCGGTACCGCGATTGCCGGCTTTGTGGCCAAGATCGATGTGCTGCGCGAGCAGACCGGCGGCATGAATCTGCGCGACATCATTTCGGCGGTGCTGGAAGAAAGTGGCCTGCTGGCCCACTACCGCGCCGAGCGCGAAGGCGCCGACCGGGTCGAGAACTTGGAAGAACTGGTCAACGCGGCTGAGAGCTTCGTCATGCAGGAAGGCTTTGGCCGCGATGCCGCCGGTCTTACCCAGCAGGCGGGCATGACCAAAAGCCTGCTCAGCCAAAGTCCGGCCAGCCAGGGGCTGGATGGCGATGCGCCGACGGAAGCCACAGCCGATGACGCCGCCTTTGGCGATACCGGCGAAACCCTGTCTCCGTTGGCGGCCTTCCTGACCCATGCGGCGCTGGAGGCGGGCGACAACATGGCGCAGGCCGGACAGGATGCAATTCAGCTCATGACGGTGCACTCCGCCAAGGGGCTGGAGTTTGACGGCGTGTTTATCACCGGCATGGAGGAGGGGCTGTTCCCCCACGAAAACTCCATGACCGACCGCGACGGGCTGGAAGAAGAACGGCGCCTGATGTACGTGGCCATCACCCGCGCCCGCAAGCGCCTGTATCTGAGCCATTCGCAAACCCGCATGTTGCACGGACAGACGCGCTACAACCTCAAGAGCCGCTTCTTTGAAGAGTTGCCTGAGGAGTGCCTGAAATGGCTGACACCGCGGCATCCGGTGGCCATGCCGGGCGGGCTGGGCAGCATGGGCGGTGCAAGTCGGGGCTGGTCGGGCGCATCGTCCGGTTACGCCGGACAGGGTTTTTCAGCCGACCGTTACATGGCGTCGCCAAGTGGTCGCACCGAGAAGGAAGTGGTGCGTAAGGATGAGCCCGCGCATGGCCTCAAGGTCAAGCAAAAGGTGTTTCACGCCAAGTTTGGCGAAGGCACGGTGCTGACGCTGGAAGGCGCGGGGGACGATGCCCGTGCCCAAATTAACTTTCCGCGCCATGGCACCAAGTGGCTGGCCTTGAGCGTGGCCAAACTGACGCCCGTCCCGTAATGTCCAAGGCCGCTGCAGGCGGCCCGGCGGCAGAACTCAATAGTCGTAGCGGTTCTTGACGCCTTTGCGGCCCGTGATTTGCCACGCAGTTTGCTGGCCGGCGAGGCGGGCCAGGGTTTCCAGTTCTTCGTCGGTGTGGTTGAAGGCTTTGGCTGGAAGCAATTTGCGGCCTGCCGGCGCATCGACTTCGCCCCAAAAGGCCTGGTGGTATTCCGAGCGGCTTAGTGTTTGGTCTTCGCCCGCGTTCACCTCCACCTCGCCGTAGCAGTTGCACAGGTAACTGCGGCCGCCCTGATCGGCAAACACTTCGGCGTAGACGCCGGTGCCCCGGATGCCGGCGGTGAGGGTGGGCATGATTATTTTCCGCTTGTCACCCTTGCCCCACACGCTGACGACCGCGCCGGTGAACAGACGCAATGCGCTCACCAGCAAGCCCGAATCACTCGGGTCCAGCGACACGCTGGAGTTTTGCCGCACATGAAAGGCCGAGTTGCCGAGCGTGAAGGTCAGCGTGGAGCCGGGGCCGGTCACGATGCGGTCGCTGCTTTGGATGATGCGCTCGGCGGTGAGGCGTTCCCCATTGACGGTGGCATCGCCGCGCAAATCAACCACGTTGCTGCGTGCTTGCGCTGCATAGGTGCCGCCTGCCGTCGTCCAGGCTGCGGCGGCAATCAAAAAACTGCGGCGCTGCGCCCACAGCACTTCCTGCTCCTTGCGTCCGGCCAGGCTATGGTCGGTCACAGGGCGATGCCTTCGCTGCCTTCAAAGCAGTCCACGAAGGTGAAGTAAATCGAGGTGAAATACATCGCCGCCAGCACCATGGCTGCGGGAAAAATCAGGCTGGAGACCAGCTCGCCACTTCCGGTCAGCCCGGCAATGATGGCCACCACCGTGCCCATGGCCAGGAACGCGCCCAGCCACATCAGGCTGTAGACCGTAAACGCCCAAAAGTTGCGCAGGCAGGCCACGAAACTGAAAAACAGGCTCTTGACCGGCGAAATGCC
>CAKZJN010000096.1 GCA_936943465.1 uncultured Rhodoferax sp. | reverse complement strand
GCCGCCAAGGAGTTTGTGCGGACAGGGCTGGGTGGCGATCTGCTGAGTTGCGACCACACGCGGCGCAATGCGTTGGCGGTGGTGGACGCAGTCAACGCGGTCATGATTGAAGCGCAGGCGCAAAGCCAGTTTGAAGGTTTTCGCGCGCACAGTACCGAGTCAAAACAAGCCGGCGAAGTGTTTCAACTGCCGGCGATTGCACAAGCGCCCGCCAGCGCCACGGTGGCGCGTTCGACCTGGCGTGATTCGCTATCGGAGCCCCGTGTCGAAGTGGAAGAAAACCGCAAGGTGCTGGAGTGCCGGCAGGCGGCGCATTGGCTGCTTGCGCATATGCAAAAAAACCATTTAAAGGCCAGTGACGTCATGGTGCTGGCCCGCAAACGGGAGCGTCTGGGCCTGATGCAGGCCGAGTTGGCTGCCCTGGGCATTGCCGCACAGCAACCCGAAAAGAACGACCTGATGGACTTTGCTGAGGTGCAGGACCTGGTGGCGCTGCTGGACGTGCTGGTGTCGCCGCGGCACGACCTGTCGCTGGCCCGGGCGCTCAAGTCGCCGCTGTTTTCGGTGGGCGATGATGACTTGGTCCAACTGGCACTGGCTCGCAAGGCCGCGCAGCAAGCCGACCCGACCGGCGAGCCGGTTGGCTGGATGCAGGTGCTGTTGCAGGACGCGGGCCTGCCGCCCGCATTGCAAAGCGCCGGCAAAACTTTGCAGTTATGGCAGGGCTGGGCGCAGACCTTGCCGCCCCACGATGCGCTCAGTGCCATTTACCAAGACGGAGATGTGCTGGCGCGCTTTGCGGCCGCCGCGCCGGAAGGCGCGCGCGCGGCGGTGCTGGCCAATCTGAACGCTTTGCTGCATGCGGCGCTGGCAGTGGACGGCGGTCGTTTTTCCACCGCTTACAGCCTGGTGCGCACCCTGCGAGCCGGTGGCAACAAAGCACCCGTGCGTTCCGACAGCGAGGCCGTGCGGCTGCTGACAATTCACGGGGCCAAGGGGCTGGAGGCGCCGCTGGTGCTGCTGCTCGATACCGATGCCGCCGAACCCCGGGCCGAGTCCATGGGCACGCTGGTGGACTGGCCGGGTGAGGCGGCGTTCCCGCGTCGCTTTGTCTTTTTGGCCAGCGAAACCCGACCGCCGGCCTGCGTGGTGGATGCGCTGGCGGCCGAACAGGCGGCCCGCAGCCGCGAAGAACTCAATGCGCTGTATGTCGCGTTGACGCGTACCCAGCAGTCGTTGGTGCTGTCCAGCGTGGAGCCCCGCAGCGCGCAGGGCGGCAGTTGGTGGAACCGGCTGACGCCACATGCCCAGCAAGTTACCTTGGAGGCGCCGGTGGATGTCCAGCAGCAGCGTCCGGTGACTGCTTGCGTGTTGCACGTTTTGCCCGAACTACCCGAGGCTTTGCGCTGGGCGCACCGTGCCGCTGAGCGCTTAGCGGGCGAATCGCCGGTTGCCGAAGACAGTCTGGACTCGCGCATCGGCCAGGCCATGCACCGCTTGCTGGAGTGGCTGCCAACGCTTGTCGGGGGCTATGGCCAAGCAGCGCAGGCACCGGCCTGGAGCGCGGCGCAACAAGAGTTAGTAGGGCAGCAGTTTGCCCTCGATGCCGATCAGGTCACGCAGGCTGTCTCCATGGCGAAGACGATTGCCTGCGGCGAGGGCGCCTGGGCCTGGGATGCACGTCAACTGCAATGGAGCAGCAACGAGGTGGCGCTGGGTTCGGGCGGTCGCCTGTTGCGCTTGGACCGCCTGGTGCAGCGCCGTGCCGATGGCATCTGGTGGGTGCTGGATTACAAATCGCACGCAGCGCCGCATTTGGATGCCGATTTGTGTGCTCAACTCCAGGGCTATCGCGCTGCAGTACAAAAGGCCAACAGTGGCCAGACCGTGTGCGCGGCCTTCCTGACGGCGCAAGGCGCATTGATTGAATTGAAAACCCCATGAATCTGAATATTCCGGTTGCCGTCATTGGCGGTGGCCCAGCGGGCCTGATGGCCGCACAAGTGCTGATCGATGCCGGCGTGCCCGTGCACCTGTTTGACGCCATGCCGTCCATCGGGCGCAAGTTTTTGCTGGCTGGCAAGGGTGGTCTGAACCTGACGCACTCTGAGAACGCGGACGTTTTTGCCGGGCGCTACGGCGAGCGCCGCGATGCCATTGAGAAAGTGCTGCAGGCTTTTGATGCGACCGCGCTGCGGGCATGGGCGCATGGGTTGGGGATTGAGACCTTCGTGGGCTCGTCGGGGCGCGTGTTTCCCAAGGACATGAAGGCGGCACCGTTGCTGCGGGCCTGGTTGCAGCGGCTGCGCCATCCGGAGGGCGTCGAGGGCGTGCAGTTTCATATGCGCCACCGCTGGACGGGCTGGGATGCGGACCAGAACTTGACGTTTGATACGCCGCAGGGGCCCGTCACGGTGCAAGCGCGGGCCGTGGTGTTGGCGCTGGGCGGTGGCAGTTGGGCACGCCTGGGTTCCAACGGCGCCTGGGTGCCGCTGCTGGCGCAACAAGGCGTGTCGGTAGCGCCATTGCTGCCCTCTAACTGCGGCTTTGATGTGCAGGGCGGTTGGAGCGAGTTTTTTCAAAGCCGCTTTGCCGGGCAGCCTTTCAAGTCGGTGGCCATCGGTTTTTCGCACGAAGGAAAGCCTGCATGGCAGCGCAAGGGCGAGTTTGTGGTCACGGCGCACGGCGTGGAGGGCAGCCTGATTTACGCTGCCTCGGCCCTTCTTCGGGACGAGATCGCGCGCAGCGGAAGCGCGACTTTTTTCCTGGACTTGTTGCCGGACCTGAGCGCGGACAAGGTGCTGCAGGAGGTGAGCCATCCGCGTGGTTCGCGTTCGCTGTCCAGCCACCTGAAAAGCCGCTTGCATCTGGACGGCATCAAGTCTGCCATCCTGCACGAGTGTTTGGACAAGGCCGTGTTCAACGATCCTGCGCAACTCGCTGCAGCCATCAAGGCGGTGCCAATTTGTTTGCAGGCTGCACGCCCGATTGACGAGGCCATCAGCACGGCAGGTGGCGTGCTGTTTGAGGTGCTGACGCCGGGGCTGATGCTGGAGCAAATGCCGGGTGTCTTTTGTGCGGGCGAGATGCTCGACTGGGAAGCCCCCACGGGCGGTTACCTGTTGCAGGCCTGCTTTGCCACCGGCCATGCCGCCGGTCACGGGGTGCTGGAATTTTTGAAGTCCGCCTAAGCCTGATTGAGCTGGGTCAGGTGGTGGTCGAGGATCTGGCGCAGGGTATCGGCCTTGAAAGGTTTGGATAGAAAGTCGTCCATGCCGGCGTCTTCGCAGGCCTGGCGGTCGCTGTCCATGGCGTTGGCTGTCATGGCCACGATCGGTATGCGCGGCCGGCCTTGCGCCAACTCAAAGGCGCGGATGGCGCGGGTCGCCTCCAGCCCGTCCATCACCGGCATTTGCATGTCCATGAACACCAAATCGAAAGCCTGTTGCATCACGGCCTGCAGGCCTTCCTCGCCGTTTTGCGCCAGTGTTACCTGATGGCCGGCGCGCTCGATCAGGCTGATGGCCAATTTCTGGTTGATCGGGTGGTCTTCCACCAGCAATACGCGCAGGGACGCGGCGCCATTCGATGCAGCCAACGCGCCAGGCTTGGTGATTGCCGGTTTGGGCTTCGCACTGGCCAGCAGGCTGCCAGACTGCAAGGGCACGGTGAATTCAAAGGTGCTGCCGTGCCCGGCGGTGGAGTGCACGGTGATTTCACCGCCCATCAGGCGGGCCAACCGGTTAGAAATCGTCAGGCCCAAGCCGGTGCCGCCGTAGGTGCGGGTGGTGGAGTTGTCGGCTTGGGTAAAGGCCTCAAAAATGCTGCGCTGCTTGTCTGCAGGAATGCCGATACCGGTGTCGCTGACCCAAAAACGGTAGAGGTGAGGGCGCCCGGTCGGGCATTCCCAGCCGACAATGACCGAGCCGGTGGTCGTGAATTTGATGGCATTGCCGACCAGATTGGTGAGCACTTGGCGCAGCCGGTTCGGATCACCCACCACATGGTGCGTAAGCGCGCTGCTTGCGACCTGGGTGAGCTGCAAGCCTTTGTCCTGGGCGCGCACACGCAGGGGCGCTAGGCAGTAGCGCATGAGCTGGTCGAGGTCGAATTCAATCATTTCCAAGTCGACCTTGCCGGCCTCGACTTTTGAAAAATCAAGAATCTCGTTGATGATGTTCAGCAGCGAGGTGGACGACGTTTTGACCACCTGCAGCAATTCCCGCTGCTCCGCCGTGAGGGGGGTGTCGAGCACCAGGTCGGTCATGCCCATGATGCCGTTCATGGGCGTGCGAATTTCGTGGCTCATGGTAGCCAGAAAGGCGCTCTTGGCCCGATTGGACTGCTCCGCCTGGGCTTTGGCATTCTCCAGGTCCAGCACCCGCTGGTGAATCGTGCGCGACATGGCGTTGAACGCAGCGCCCAACTGCCCCAGTTCGTCGTCGCCTTCATTGACCGGTGGCGGATTCAGGTTGCCTGCGGTCACTTCGCGGCTGGCGCGTGTCAGGTCCACCAGATGCCGTGTCAGCCACAGACCCAGCACCATGAGCAGCAGCGCTGACAACACCAGTTCGCCCACCGCAATCAGGGTGCCTTGCGTCAACAGGGCCGAGCGGGCCGCCAGAATATGCGTGAGGTCCATGCCCACATGCAGGGTGCCCAGGTTCTGGCTGAACATCAAAATGGGTGTTTGCACGTGGTGCACCGTGCGCCCACTCTGAATGGAAAGGTCAAATCCCCGATCCGGTAGCGGCAAAGCCTGGTCGGCAGGCCAACCGGCGCTGGCAACCCGGTTGCCCTGCGTGTCCACCACCACTAGGTAGCGCACGCCTTTTTGGCTCAAGCTTTCATCCAGCACGGATTGCACGGTGGCGTAATCGCGCTGCGTGAGCGGCGCAACCGTGGCGGCACTCAGAATGGGCGTGATTTGCCGCACCTGTTGTTCCACCTGTTCGACCAGATAGGAGTTCATGAGGCGCAGGCTGTTGGATACCAGCAGCGTCAGCATGACCGCCTCCACGACTACGGCCGCCAGCAGAAAGCGGGCGCGCACGGAGCGCAGGTGCATTCTGATGGCGGAAAAAGTCATTGCAGCGAGGCGCGAACTTCTTTGGCGTAGGGTTCCATCAGCTCAAGCTCTTTGGCCTTGAGCTTGCGGTAGCCATCGAGCTTGTATTTTTCGAAGTAGGCCCGTCCTTCTGCGCTCGCAGCAAATGCCGCCAAGGTGGTGTCAATGGTTTCACGCCGCGTCGCCTGGCGTTTGCTGAGCATGTAAACCCGCCCGGCCATGGGCTCGCTGATGGTCATGAAGCGCAACTGGGCTTGCAAGTCGCGGCTCAGGCTCTGGTAATTGGCCAGCGACATAAAGCCGGCTGCCGCTTCACCCGACAAAACCAGACGTGCCACGCTGTCCGAGGCGCTGACGTACTTGATCGGGTCGGAGTTGCCGTGTTGCTTTAACCAGTGCTGGCCCCACAAGGTGACCAGCGAGGTGGGCGACAGCCCAAGCACCTGTTTGCCTACCAAGTCCCGGGCAGATTTGAATTTGCTCTTGCCATCGACCAGCGTCACCGCCCGGAAGTCGGCGCTGTAGGTAATCAAGGGGACGTAGTCGCCATCGGTCTGGGCCAGGCGTGCCTGGTGACCGGTGGTGACAGCGATGTCGTATTCCTGGTGCAGCATGCGCTTGGCAAACTCGGTAAAGTCTGGCGCGGTGACCACTTCCACCGGCATTCCAAGGGCTTTTTCCAGTTGCGCGCGCAGGGGTTGGTACATTTCCAAAATTACGCGGGCGCTGGTGTGGGGCGCAATGCCGAGCCGAAAAACCGGGCCCGGTTGGGCCTGCGCCCTCGCACCCAGACTGGCGGCGCACAGCACTGCACCCAGCAAATAGCGGCGTGTAAGTGTGTAATTCGGCATAAATGAACCTTTGTTTTTATCCGGCTGATTATCCTTCGCTTGGCGTTTTTCGATGCAGGCCATTGGCATTTTGTTTGACCAATATCATGGTCGTGCCCGCCTATTTCAGGGCTTGGACTGAAGGATGTGTTGCAGCAACCCGTCGCACGCGTCCTCGACCAGATCCAGCACCTCCTCAAAGCCCTGATCTCCGCCGTAATAGGGATCGGGCACCACCGGGCTGGTATGGCGCAGACAAAACTCGGTAAGGCGGCGCACCTTGCCCGTTTTGTCGCACGGACAAATGGCCTCCACGAGTGCCAGGTTGTCCCAATCCATGACCAGAATCAGGTCGTGTAGCGCGAAGTCGGCGGCCAGGATCTGGCGTGCGCGCAGCGCGCTCAAGTCGTAACCGCGCTTCTGCGCATGGAATTGAGAGCGTCGGTCCGGTGGGCTGCCGGGGTGGTAATTGTGGGTGCCGGCAGAGTCCACCCGTACCACATCCTGCAAGCCCGCTTGCAGCACCTTGTGGCGCATCACCCCATCGGCCGTTGGGCTGCGACAGATGTTGCCCATGCAGACGAACAAAAGCGAGGTGGGCTTCATGACGGATCCCCCTGTACCGACGCGCCAGTCTGGTAGAACTGCCCGCCCGCCACGTAGTGCAGGGTGCGCAGCGCATCCGGTGCCTGGTCAAAATGCCAGCGGCCGTCGCTGAAGACCCTTGGGTCGGCAAAGGCGTGCGTGACCTCGCCAATAAACAGGTCATAGGTTTGCTGGTTGTGTGGTTCCGGAATCACGCGGCAAATCAGCCAGGCAGCGCAACCGGTGATCAGCGGCACCGGGCAGGCTTCCACACCAAAGGTTTGCACGCCGTGCTGCCGCAATTTGTCGGGCACGTCCAGCGCACTCGTGGTGCCCAGCGCCACGGTGAGCGCGGCCATTTCCGTGGTGGGCAAGTTCAGAACAAAGTTTCCACTGCCCTCCACCAGCGCACGGGTGCGGGTGGCTTTGTCGATGACAACGGTGACCTTTGGCGGTGTGAAATCCAGAGGACAGGACCAGGCCGCGGCCATGGCGTTGTGTTCGCCGGCATAGGCAGACGACACCAGCACGGTGGGGCCGTGGTTTAGCAGGCGGTAGGCCTTGTCGAGCGGGACTTCAGAGAAATGGAGCGGAACCGTCATGCCGGCATTGTGGCAGTGACAAGACCTGCGTTGCGAAGTGCTTCAGGTGCGTTCCAGTGCCCGGCGGATGCGTTCAATGGTTTCGGGCATGGGCGCCTTGACGGACACTTCCAGCCCCAATTGCCGGGCAATGTCGTTAACACGGGCTGCGTTGAGGGGCAGTCCTCCGGCATCAATGGCGGCAATCAGATCCTTGGCGCGCTGCTCCGGGGTGGGCTCCGGTTTGCCGCCGAGGTGGTTTTTTAGCCAGCGCAGTGTTCTGGAAGAGAGCACAAAAACCTGCCTGAGTTAAGGAAGGCAGCCAGCAGTGTGCGGCGAACCATCCGATAGAAAGAGGTTGACGAGCCCGACCCCGGCACTGGCTCCACAGTTAGGGCTGCTTGGTTCCCCACCTGACCCGGTTGGCCGCTTCACCATGCGGGAGGGCCCGTCAGCCTGCATTGTAGTCGAGACCGTAGAATCAACCCATGTCTTATCTCGTGCTCGCCCGCAAGTACCGCCCCCGCAATTTCACCGAAATGGTGGGGCAGGACCATGTGGTGCAGGCACTCACCAATGCCCTGACCACCCAGCGTCTGCACCATGCGTACCTGTTCACGGGGACGCGCGGCGTGGGCAAGACCACGGTGTCGCGGATTCTGGCCAAGTCGCTGAACTGCCAGGGCGCCGACGGGCAGGGCGGCATTACCGCCACGCCCTGCGGCGTGTGCCAGGCCTGTACCGATATCGACAGCGGCCGTTTTGTGGACTACACCGAACTCGACGCGGCCTCCAACCGGGGCGTGGACGAGGTGCAGGCCCTGCTGGAGCAAGCCGTTTACAAGCCGGTTCAGGGGCGTTTCAAGGTCTTCATGATCGACGAGGTGCACATGCTGACCAACACGGCCTTCAACGCCATGTTGAAGACGCTGGAAGAGCCACCCGAGTATTTGAAGTTTGTACTGGCCACCACCGATCCGCAAAAGGTGCCGGTGACGGTGTTGTCGCGCTGCCTGCAGTTCAATCTGCGGCCGATGGCACCCGAGACCGTGCGTGAGCATTTGCAGCAGGTGCTGGCCTTGGAAAGCGTGCAATCCGAACCGCAGGCGCTGCGTCTGCTGGCGCGTGCGGCGCGTGGCTCCATGCGCGATGCACTCAGCCTGACGGACCAGGCGATTGCCTTCGGATCTGGTCAGCTGGCCGAGGCTACGGTGCGCCAGATGCTGGGCAGCGTGGACCGGGGTTATGTGTTCCGCTTAATTGAGGCGCTGGC
>CAKZJN010000095.1 GCA_936943465.1 uncultured Rhodoferax sp. | reverse complement strand
TTTGCTTACTTTTCTTTGGCGAAGCAAAGAAAAGTGAGGCGGCAGCCGGGCCGAAACCCGGCTTGCAACAAACACAAACCAACTAACCCATACACAAAGGAACCCCAATGACAAACAAACTGAAAATCGGCTTCATCGGCCTAGGCAGCCTAGGAGAAGGCCTCTGCAACAGCCTGGTAAAAGCCGGCTACCCCGTCAAAGTCAACGACCTCAACAAAGACCTAGCCTCAAGACTGCTGGCAGCCGGAGCCCAATGGGCCAACAGCACCGCCGAAGCGTGCCAGGACGCCGATGTCGTCATCACTGTGCTGCCCTCCCCAGCGGTATCCCGCAAAGTGGTGGAAGGCCCTGGCGGAGTGTTTGAAAACCTCAAATCCGGTGGCACCTGGATCGAGATGAGCACCACCGACATGGAAGACCTGCTGCGCCTTTCCGAAGTGGCAAAGGGCAAAGGCATCAGCGTGCTGGAGTGTCCGGTCACGGGTGGCGTGCACCTGGCCAACTCGGGCGAAATCACCGTGCTGGTGGGTGGCGAGGAGCCGACCTACAAACGCGTGGAAGACATTCTGGGCACCATGGGCGGCGAGATCATTTACATGGGCAAGATGGGCAACGCCTCGGTGGTCAAGGTGGTGACCAATATGCTGGCCTTTATCCACCTGATTGCAGCCGGCGAGGCCATGATGCTGCCGGCCAAATACGGGGTTGACCCGGACGCCACCTACCGTGCCATCCGCGCCAGCTCGGGCAACAGCTTTGTGCACGAAACCGAAAGCAAGCTGGTGCTGTCCGGCAGCTACAACGTCAAGTTCACCATGGACCTGGCCTGCAAGGACCTCGGTCTGGTAAACGGCATTGCCGAGAAACTGGGCGTGCCGCTGGAGTTGGGCAGCATGGCGCAACAAATTTTCCGCCGCGCGCGGGGCCTCATGGGCGGCAATGCCCAGAGCCCGGAAGTCGTGCGCATGATCGAAAAAGCCTGTGACCTGGAACTGCGTGCCCCCGGCTACCCCACCGAACTGGTGGCGGAGTAGCCCCATGAGCCAACCGCAATCGCTGCAGGACTGGGAGACGCTGGCTGCCTCCCTGCACATAGACACCGGCCTGTTCATTGACGGCGGTTTTGTACCGGCTCTGGACGGCGGCAGCTTTGACTGCATCAGCCCCCGCAATGGCGAACTGCTGGCGGTCATGGCGCGCGGGCAGGCCGCTGACATAGACCGGGCTGTGGCGTCGTGCAATGCGGCGTGGGCCGATGGGCGCTGGGCTCTGCAGGCGCCGCGTGCGCGCATGGCGGTGCTGCAAAAGTGGGCCGACCTGATCGAGGCAAACGCCAACACACTGTCCGTGCTGGAGTCGCTGGACATGGGCAAGCCGGTGATGGACATGCTCAACATCGACATCCCCGAGGTGCTGAAAACCATCCGCTACTTTGCCGAGTGCATCGACAAGATGGAAGGCGCAGTCACCGCCACCGATGCTTCTGCCATGCACCTCATCACGCACGAGCCACTGGGCGTGGTGGGCGCCATCACCCCGTGGAACTACCCGATGCTGATGGCGGTGTGGAAGCTGGCGCCGATTCTGGCTGCCGGCAATTGCGTGGTGTTGAAGCCTGCCGAGCAGGCGCCGCTAACCTGCCTGCAACTGGCCAAGCTGTTTGTAGAGGCCGGCGGCCCGTCGGGTGTGTTCAATGTGGTGAATGGCCTCGGTGCCGAAGCCGGCAAGGCGCTGGCCCTGCACAACGACATTCAGAAGATCACCTTCACCGGCTCCACCGCCGTGGGCAAACTGCTGATGGGCTATGCGGGCCAGAGCAACATGAAGCGGGTGGCACTGGAGACCGGCGGCAAGAGCCCGCAGATTTTCATGCCCGACCTGTACGACCTGGACGCGGCGATTGACCGCGCCATTGGCGGCATTTATGACAACGCCGGCCAGGTCTGCAATGCGGGATCGCGCCTGCTGGTGCATCGCAGCCTGCACGACCGGTTTGTCGAACGCTTTGTGGCGCGCAGCGACGCGTTGTACCGCATGGGTGACCCGCTCAACCCGGCCACCAGCATGGGGCCGCTGGTCAGCAACATGCAAAAGCAGAACGTGCTGAAGCGGGTAAAACTGGCACAAGAGCAAGGTGCGCGCTTGGTGCTGGGTACAGAAGCTGCCACGCCCCACGCAGCCGGCGCCTATGTGCCGCCCACCTTGCTGGTCGGCCCACGGCAGGACGCAGCCATCGTGCAGGAAGAAACCTTTGGCCCGGTTACGTCTATTCAGGCGTTTGACACCGAAGCGGAAGCACTGGAAATGGCCAACGACTCCGTCTACGGGCTGGCCGCATCGGTCTGGACTGCTGACCTCAAAACCGCGCACCGCATGGTGGGCGCGCTGCAGGCCGGCGTGGTGTGGGTCAACTGCTTTGGCGATGGCGACATGACCCAACCCTTTGGCGGTTACAAGCAAAGCGGCAATTCGCGCGACAAATACAAGGACAGCCTGCTGTCCTACATGCAAACCAAATCGGCCTGGTTCAACCTGGCCTGAATTTCAACCGGGGAAATCCTTTGACACACTGCAATTTTTATATCGATGGCCAATGGGTGGACGCACTGGAGCCCGGCACACCACACCCCATCATCAACCCGGCCACCGAGGAATCGGTGGGCACCGTCGTCATGGGCGGCGTGGCCGATGCCGACCGCGCCGTGCTGACCGCGCGCCGCGCCTTTGATAGCTACAGCCAACTCTCTCAGGAGCAACGCACCGCCTTGCTGACGAAGTTGCTCGGCGTCATGGAGCGCCGCTACACCGAGATGGCGCAGGCCATCAGCACCGAGATGGGCGCACCGTGGAACCTGGCCTACGACAGCCAGGCCGAATGCGGCACCGGCCACATCACCGCCACGCTGGAGGCCGCCAAGAGCTACCCGTTTGAGGTGAAGAGCGGCAACGGCGACCTGATGCTGGAACCGATTGGCGTGTGCGTGTTGATCACGCCCTGGAACTGGCCCATGAACCAGATCATGGCCAAGATGGCACCGGCGTTACTGGCCGGATGCACGGTTGTGCTGAAGCCCAGCGAATTTTCACCGCTTTCGGCCAAGCTGACTGCCGAATGTGTGGCTGAGGCGGGTTATCCGCCCGGTGTTTTTAACCTGGTATACGGCGATGGCCCGGTCGTGGGAGCGTGTTTGAGCGCCCATCCCGAAGTGGACATGGTGAGCTTCACCGGCTCCACAGCAGCAGGCATTGCTGTAGCCAAGGCCGCAGCGGACACGGTCAAGCGCGTGGTGCAGGAGTTGGGTGGCAAGTCGCCCAACATCATCTTTGCCGACAGCGATGTGGAAAAGTCGGTGGCGCGCGGCGTCAAGCGCTGCATGAACAACACCGGCCAAAGCTGCAATGCGCCCACCCGCATGCTGATTGAGCGCTCGGTATACGACCGCGCGGTGGAGGCAGCCGCCAAGGCCGGTGCCGAAGTGAAGGTGATTCAGCCCACCGAGAAGGGCGATGGCGTGGGCCCGCTGGCCATGAAACGCCAGTATGAAACCGTGAAGCGCTTCATCGACATCGGCATGGACTGCGGCGCGCGCCTGCTGGTGGGCGGCCCCGGCCGGCCCGAAGGGTTCGACAAGGGCTACTTTGTACGCCCCACCATCTTTGCCGACGTGACCAACGAGATGCCGATTGCACGGCAGGAAATCTTTGGACCGGTGCTCTGCCTGATTCCGTTTGAAGACGAAGAAGACGCCATCCGCATTGCCAATGACACGCCCTACGGCCTGGCCGCTTACTTGTCCACCAACGATAAGGTGCGTGCGCGCCGTGTCGCCAAGCGGCTGCGGGCGGGCAATGTGTCGGTGAATGCTTCGGGCAATGAGTACTGCAACCCTTTTGGTGGCTACAAACAAAGCGGCAATGGCCGCGAGTGGGGCCGCTTTGGATTGCACGAGTTCATGGAATACAAAATCATTAACGGCCTGTAGAGCTGTCCAACAAAAATAACTGGAGACAAGCATGAAAATTACCGACATCAAGACCTTCACCGTAGGCAACCCGCCTCCCGGGTTCGGTGGGCGCTATTACGTGTTCATCAAGCTGGTTACGGACAGCGGCATTGAAGGCGTGGGAGAGATTTACAACCTGCCCTATCACCCGCATGTGGTCGAGCAAATGGCGAAGGATGTGGTCGAGCGCTATGTCATCGGGCAGGACCCGTTCGACACCGAGAAGATCTGGCGCAGCCTGTATGGCGGTGGTTTCATTCACCGCCCCGACATTTCCATGATGGGCATTCTGAGCGCCGTCGACATGGCTTGCTGGGACATCAAGGGCAAGGAACTCAACAAGCCGGTCTACAAACTGCTGGGCGGGCAGGTGCATGAAAAGCTTCGCAGTTACACCTACATTTACCCCAAGCCCGGTGACAAGACCAACGTCTATGCCGACCCCGAACTGGCAGCGGTGCGGGCGCAGGAATACGTCGAAATGGGCTTCAACGCCGTCAAGTTCGACCCGACCGGCCCCTACACCGTGTACGACGGACACCAGCTTTCGCTGGCCGATCTGGACCTGTCCGAGCGCTTTTGCAAACTGCTGCGCGAAGCGGTGGGCAGCAAGGCGGACTTGCTGTTCGGAACCCACGGTCAGATGACCGCGTCGGGTGCCATCCGCCTGGCCAAACGACTGGAAAAATACGACCCGCTGTGGTTTGAAGAACCGATTCCGCCAGACAACCAGAAGGAAATGGCCAAGGTGGCGCGGGCCACCTCCATCCCGATTGCCGCCGGCGAACGCCTCACCACCAAGTGGGAATACCAGCGCTTGCTGGAAGAAGGCGCGGCCAGCATTCTGCAAATGAACCTGGCGCGGGTGGGCGGCATTACCGAGGCCAAGAAAATTGCCTCCATGGCCGAGGCCTGCCACGCCCAGATTGCGCCGCACATTTACTGCGGCCCCATCACCTGGGCGGCTGCCATTCAGGTTTCGGCCAGCACACCGAACTTCCTGATTCTGGAAACCATTTACGACGGCTCCGGTTTCTACTCAGAACTGCTTAAGCAACCGATTCAGTGGGATAGCGGCTACATCATTCCGCCCACCGCTCCTGGCCTGGGCGTGGAGTTGAATGAAGCAGTTGCGCTCGCGCACCCCTATGTGGGAAATGCACTGCACCTGGACATGACGCATACGCCCTATCAGGTTTAACGACTCCGGAGGCCCGCCTTGAAAACCGTCAGCAAGTTCCCGCGCAAGGTTCAGGAAACACCCAACCTCTTTATCCCGCTGGCGGACGGCACGCGTCTGGCCGCACGCATCTGGATGCCCGCCGACGCCGGCAAGAAGCCGGTGCCGGCGATTCTGGAATACCTGCCCTACCGCAAGCGTGACGGTACGCATGTGCGCGACGCGCTGACGCACCCGTATGTGGCGGGCCATGGTTATGCCTGCGTGCGGGTGGACATGCGGGGCAACGGCGAGTCGGACGGCATCATGCAGGACGAGTACACGCAGCAGGAACTGGACGACGCCTGCGAAGTCATCGCCTGGCTGCGCGCGCAGCCCTGGTGCACGGGCAACGTCGGCATGATGGGTATTTCG